>JAPLJE010000082.1 GCA_026388755.1 Deltaproteobacteria bacterium
AAGAATCCGCGCCATCTCCGGGTCAAGATTAAACTGGGCAATATCCATATACGGAAGATCATACTGGCTGGCAATGGCCCGTGCCAGGTGTTCCTCACTCACCAGATTCAACTTGAGCAATGCCTTTTCGAGCGGAATCCGTTCCCTCCGACTCAGATTGATGGCATCGTTTAGTCCGGATTCATCGTTCAGCATGTTTTTAAGAAGTATTTTACTAAGTTTCTGTCTCTTATTGGTGCGGTCAAGAAGCAGTTCAAGGTCATCCGAACGCAGAACACCCATCTGGCAAAGAATCTGTCCCAATGGCAATTCCGGGGTTGATAGCTGTTTTACAAGTGCATCCTGAATGTGTCCGGCAGTGACGAGTTCGTTTTCTATCAGCAATGTACCCAGTCTGACTTCGGACATGGTGGTTCCTTCATCTTGGAGTTGATGATCCGATATCGCAAGTAATATAAAAAGATATCCATTTGACTAATTTATGAAGTAACATATCAAATTGGTTGTACAAAATGTCAACTTGTATGCCGTTATATTTTATAAAAATTCAGTAGCACCTGCCCGGAACCCTGTCAAGAACAGTTTCTGTACATCCGTTCCACTCGTGGTTTCATTGAAAGCACTTCTGACAGCAGCATCAAAAAAGGGTCGGTTTGTCCGGATGCATTTTTGCAGCCTTTCGGCCAAACGAAATTCCCAGTTTTCGCATCCGTTTGCGCAGCGTGGACGGATGCATGTTCAGCTGCCTGGCAGCTCCGCTTTCCCCTTCTACGCGGCCCTTGCAAGCATCCAGGATCCGGCGGATGTGATGGCTTGTCATCACGTTCAGATCCAGTATTTCTGGTATTGGCGCCGACAAAGGATAAATTCGGTCTCCTGGGAATTTATCGGTTTTGGGTGCGATATCGTCAAAGACCAGCGGCTCTCCCCGGCTGAGTATCAGGGCCCGCTCCACAGCGTTTTCCAGTTCGCGGACATTTCCCGGCCAGTGGTATGCCGTCAGGCGCTCCAAGGCCCCGAATGCCAGCCCCGGCGCCGGACTGCGTTTCATCTCGCGGGCTTTTTTTTGGATAAAGTGCTGAACCAGGGCCGGCAGATCCATCATCCGGCTGCGAAGCGGCGGAATGGAGATCGGAAAAACCCGAAGGCGGAAATACAGATCTTCCCGGAATGCGCCGATGCCCAACATTTTCTCAAGATTTCGATGGGTGGCGGCAATGACGCGGATATCCACCGGAATCGGGCTCGAGCCGCCGACGCGCTCGATCTCTTTTTCCTGGAGCACGCGAAGCAGCCGGACCTGGGCTTCCAGGGACAGTTCCCCGATTTCATCCAGAAACAGGGTGCCGGTGTGGGCGCGTTCGATTCTTCCCCTTTTCTGGGAAAGCGCCCCGGTAAACGCGCCTTTTTCATGTCCGAACAACTCACTGTCCATCAGGGTCGGCGGAATGGCGCCGCAATTGACTTTAATAAACGGCGCCTGTCTGCGCAAAGAGGTCTTGTGAATGGCATTGGCCACCACTTCCTTGCCGGACCCGGTTTCACCCAGCAGCAGCACCGGGCTGTCCAGCGGCGCGACCTGCCGGACCAGGTCCATGACGAATTTCAGCCCGGAATCCGCGCCAATGAC
>JAPLJE010000789.1 GCA_026388755.1 Deltaproteobacteria bacterium
GAATAATGAAATTAACCGGTCCAACAACCTGAACCGGTATGGCGTATTTTGGGACATCGATCAATAAGGGCATTGCGCGAACCTGATATGGTGCCTTTGCAACTACTGCAATTCCTTGTTTCGGATTGTCCCCGAACCAAAGGCATTGATTGTCGATTGCTGAGGGCTGTCCACATTCCTGAATGACGGCAATGTCAGGGCTTAGCGTGTTAAGTACAGGAACCTTTTTATAGAAGGCTCCCCTGCAACAGTTCCATGTGACTATTCGCATTGCATCATGTTTTCTTTAATGGGCCAACAATAATTAGACTGATCCGCATAACACACTTTTGGATTCCTATCTAAATGTGCGGCAAACCGATTTATACCAATTAGAAGCTGCCTGTCCAGCATTTTCACGACATCTTATACGGATCGGCATAAAAACCGAAGTGGCTGAAAATTATATTTATTATCAGTTTTTCATCATCAGTTGCGCGACCGCCTTTTCAAGGCCGTCGATGGACAGTTCAAACATGGGGAAGATGCGGCCGATGGCCGAAATGGTCGGGGTGTAATTCCACATGGAGACCGGCGCCGGATTCAGCCAGACGCAGTGCTTGAAGGTTTCGGACAGGAAATTCAGCCGCTCGATGCTGGATTTGGACGTGCGTTCTTCAATGTGAATGGAGCCGTCCCTGGCCATGAGCTCATAAGGGGCCATGCTGGCATCCCCGAGCAGAATCAGCCGGGTGTCCGGATCAAAAGCGGCGAATTCTTCCACCCGCTTGGGCTCCTTGTATCGGGACGCATCTTTCCAGAGGGTATCATAGATGGTGTTGTGGAAAAAAAATGTCTTGATGTCCTTGAACTGGGCCTTGGCGTAATCAAACAGGGTCTGCACCACCTCAACATAAGGATCCATGGACCAGCCGCCATTGTCGATGGCCAGAATCACCTTGAGCCGGTCTTTCAGGCTTCGGTCAAAGACAATTTCGATTTCCCCGGCATTTTTCATGGTCTGATAAATGGTGGATTCCACATTCACCCGGTCTTTGGGACCGGATGGAACCAGGTGACGCAGCCGCTTGATGGCCTCTCCGACCATGGCCTGGGTCAGGGGGCCGTCCAGAGAATAATCCTTGTACCGCCGCTCCATGGCGACTTTTATGGCAGAGCGGTTTCGGGACATTCCGCCCACCCGCATGCCACTGGGGTGACGCCCGGAGTGACCCACGGGGGAGGTTCCGCCGGTTCCAATCCACTTGCTGCCACCGTCATGTCGTTCGGTTTGTTCCTTCAGGCGCTCTTTGAAATATTCGATGAGCTCCTCGGGCGTCATTTTTTTCAGCTCCGATTCATCGATGCCCAGAGCCTCTGCCAGGAGTTTGGGATCCTGCAGCCAGGTATCCAGCAGATTTCTGGCCATTTCATCCAGGGCAAACCCCTCCTGATCCGGCATTTCCGCACCCTTGAAATGGTGGGCAAACACCTGATCGAACAAATCGAAATACCGCTCGCTTTTCACCAGAATGGATCGGGAGGCCGTGTAAAAATCTTCCAGGCTGCTGACCAGCCCCTGTCGAAGCGCACGATGAAGGGTCAAAAATGAAGTAGGACTTACGGGTATGCCGGCTTCCTTGATCTGATAAAAAAAATCCACAAACATAGGCTAACCTTGATATTCGGTCATGATAAGTCACCAATAGAGGTTGAGAAAGTTGCCGCCACCCCCAACCTTCCTCTTAACGTCTAAAACAGCCGCTTTCGGCTGACGGCATTGGCTGCACGGGTAAAATCCTGGCTTTTTTTAAAGAGAATGCCCATAAAAGGAACATCCCCCTTTGCCAGACGGCTGGGTTTAAAATCCGGGTCGGCAGACAAGGCCCGAATCCAGTTGATCAGCTCCCGGGTCGCCGGACGTTTTTCAACGGCTTCGAGTTCCCGAAGCTTGTAAAACGCGGAAATGGCGTTTTCCGTCAGTTCGTTGTCCAGTTCCGGAAAATGCACTTTTAGAATCTGGCGCATCATCTTGGGATCCGGAAAGGCAATGTGATGAAAATTACACCGGCCCAGAAACGGATCCGATAGGTCTTTCTTGGCATTGGAGGTAATGATGAATACCGGCCGGTGTCTGGCCCGGATGGTTTTGTCGATTTCAATGATATCAAATTCCATCTGATCCAGGACATCCAGCATGTCATCCTGAAAATCCGTATCCGCCTTGTCGATTTCATCGATCAGCAGCACCGTGCGGGTATCGGCGGTAAAGGCCTGACCGATTTTTCCCATCTTGATGTAGTCCTCGATATTGCTGACATCCCGCTTGGAGTCGCCAAAACGGCTGTCATTGAGGCGCGTCAGGGTGTCATACTGATACAGGGCTTCCACCAGTTTCATGCTGGACTTGACATTGAGAATGATCAGCGGCATCTGAAGAACCTCTGCGATGGCATGGGCCAGCATGGTCTTGCCGGTACCCGGCTCCCCTTTTAAAAGGAGCGGCATTTCCAGCGCCATCGAGATATTGACGATTCTTGCCAGCTCTTCATCCAGAACATAGCGCTTTGCGCCTGTAAATAAATTGCAATCCGATGCAGTCGTGGTCATAAATACCCTTTACATTGTGATTATGGGAGTTTTTACAATAAGATTAACGGTCTTGAAACATTCACGATCATTACGGCGATTGTAAATGACCGTTATCGTGTATGACATTTGTTTTTGCTCTATCCGATGATTTCCTATATTAAGAAGTTATCCTCCTTTTGGCAAGATATTTACCGTGTTCATGCCATGTCGGGTAATGACTGCATTCATTTGAATTTCCTGCCTGTTAAAAGAAGGGATATTGTAGAATTGCCAGATGCAGTGGTCAAAACATCGAAGAATTGTCTTGAAAACATACCACGGAGGTTGACTGGATTTGATCGGCCGACAATTTCCAAAAGTGCTTGACAAGAAAAACACCGGGTGATATTTATATAATCTTATATGTTCTATCGTGTTGTAATTTAAAGTAATTATCGTACCATTTGAGATAAATTCCAGATGGTTATATCAAGTCATTTTTATTTTTTCCTTTAACTGAGCACTGTTAACCCCATTCGCTGCAAATAGACAGCGGCCTACAGCAGCGGCCGCAGAGAAATGAAGGGAGGTGCTGAACAGACCTATATCTTATGCTACCGGAATTTGCTTTCGCGTATTAACTTGAATTAATGAAAAGACAACAACAGGAGGTATCTTA
>JAPLJE010000292.1 GCA_026388755.1 Deltaproteobacteria bacterium
AGCCAGGGTTCCAGCTCCCGAAGCGTTTCCAAATCCCGGACAATTTCCCGGACATCTTCCCGTGCCTGTTCCATGGACTGCCGGATTTCATCCTCTCGGGCCCTGTCCGGTGTTTGAAATCCGGCTGCATCCTCCTTGAGCCGATGCAGCCGCTCGGTTTCCAGCTCGGCTCGCGTGCGGATGGATGCTTCCAACTCCTGGAGCATTTCCGAGCCGATGATCTTTTCTAGAATTTCCGCCCGCTCATTTTCCAGAGCGTTTAAAAAGGCTGAAAACTCACCTTGAGCCAGGAGAATGGAACGGCAGAAACGCTTGAAATCAAGCCCTGTCAACTCGGCAATGCGGTTTCGCACCGGAATCGACCAGCTTTCTATCAGGGATTTTTCACCGTTCAGGGAGAAAAGCGACATTTCAGGGGGCTCCGGATTTTCACCGGTTTTTTGCACGGACCACCTGCTGCTATAGTGATGGTCCAGCACCGAAAAAGCCACTTCCGAGTAGGATTCTTCCCCCCGAAGGTTCAGGATGACTGTTTCGGAACTTCTAAGCCGGGCAGTCTCCCCGTAAAGCCCAAGGGTGATCGCATCCAGGATGGAGGACTTGCCCGAACCATTGGGGCCCACAATGGCAAAAAGCCCCGCATCGGAAATCGGAGACTGGTCAAAGCGGATTTCCCATTCTCCGGTCAGCGAGTTGATATTCTTAAATTTGACGCCCAGTATCTTCATGATGGTTTTTCCTTGGGTGACAGCAGTTCCCAGGGATAGACCTGAGTTGTAGCTATCAAGTATATTCTGGCCGATCTGCCCATTTTAACCCAAAATCAGGCGCTGAGGGTCACATTTTTCCCGCAGGATCTTCAGCTCGAAATCCGTTGGCGGCGCCACTTCTTTCGCCCGCGACACGTCGATGTCAAAACCCATGTTATCCAGAATCTGCTGCGGGGTGATGCCGGGGAAATAGCCGGTCAGGTACATCTCCCTGGTAACGTCGTCAAAGCCCATCGTCGCCATGTTGGTAATGACGGATTCCGGTCCACTGTCGGGAAGCCCAGCTTTTTTACGGCCATCGGGACCGTCCAGCCAGCCGGGACTGGTGATGTAATCCACTTTGGGGACAAATTTCCGCTTTTCATGCTGCATGAAGGTGATGGTTCTGCCCACGAACGAGGCCACATCACAAGCCCCACCGCTTCCGGAAAACCGGACCTTGGGTTTGAAATAATCCCCGATGGCCGTTGAATTCAGATTCCCGAACCTATCAATCTGGGCGGCGCCCATGATGCCCACCACGTGAGGACCGGTAATCCGGCTCTGCATGGTGGCAAAGGCGTCGGCCAGGTTGCCGTTCACCGATGTCCAGAACATCACCCGGGAGTCTGCTACGGCCAGCGGGACTTCCTCAAGAAGGGAGTCAATGGCCCCGGTCTCAAAAAATATGACGCTGTTCGGGGCGCAGATGTGTTTGGCGGCCATTGCGGCCACCATGGAAATGCCCGTGCCGCAGAAGACAATATCGCCGTCCTTGATCTCGCGCGCAGCGGCAAGGGTCATCAGTTCTTTTAACGTATAATCCACCATGGTTGCGCTCCCTATCTCCTGTCCAGCCCCACGGCATAGCCGGTTCTGGGATCCGCCTTGATGGCATTCAGTTGCCCGTTTCCGATCTTGTCCAGAAGTCCCTGATGATCGGTTACGCCATGGATGAATTCTTCCAGATAGGCTTTGTATCGAGCGTCGTCTTCGGCGCTCTTTCGGTAGGCGTTGAGATATGCCGGATCATAGTCGTAATACCGGTAGCAGGCCGTGGGATAGGCACCGAAAGGCACATGGACAACGGCATCCACGCAGAAAGAGGGAATCTGGTTCTGGTCCGGACTGGCCTTTAGGACATCGGATGCTACCAGATTCTCGCAGGTGACGATCACTTGCTTGGCGCATTTCGCCTGCTCGACATCGGAAAAAGTCAGACCTTCCATGTGCACGGTGCCTTCCCGATCCGCCTTCTGAACGTGAATGATAGTGACATCGCAGTTGATGGCCGGAACCAGGACAAGTTTCGGGGCATCTCCCCATGACCCGAAGGGATTATCCATGACCCGAAGCTTTTGATCCGGAAGCCGGGGATGCTCCGCCCGCATCTGCCTTGAAAACCCCCATTTTTCGATGATATCGGTACCCAGAGACGACCGGGTGGGCAGAAACGGTACGCCCATGGCGCCTGCCATAAATCTTAATGTCATCTGGTAATTGGAATAATCTTCGATGGCAATGGTGCCGGACTGGGCGGCTTTTTTAAACCGGACGCAGGTTGGGGCAAATCGACCGCTTCCGGCGTAGGCGATCTCCAGACGAGACACGCAGCCTGCTCCGATCAGTTCGTCCACGCCTTGGCCGTTGGAGTGGGCATAAAGGTGAATATTGCTGATTCTCTGACGGATGATTTCATAAACGGCTGCCATCGGATTCCGGCTGACTGTAAATCCGCCGATGGACAGGTGGCAGCCGCTGAAAACCAATTTTTTTACTGCCTCTGAAAGGCTGGTTGTTTTATCTTGACTGATGTTCATGCTTGATATTGTCCATGTTCAAATAGGGGAGAATAGCACCTTCATGGCTTGATTGCGCTGCCAGAGCGGAAATAAAAAGCCAAATGTCATGATGGGTTATAGAGATCATGAACGATTTTGATTCCGATATCCAGGGCCTTCTGATTTATCTCCAGAAAGCTGGGGGGAACGCGGGTTTCCAACACGCGGATGATGGATTCGGGCCTGACCAGGCCCGTGATGGCGATTACCGCTCCCAGCATGCAGATGTTAAAGACAATGGGCTTTCCGATGGTATCCATCACCGCCTGATACATGCCGAGCTCGATCTGCCGGGCATCCACTTTGCGCTCGGTTTTCACAAAGCGCGTATCCGTGATCAGCGTGCCGCCGGGCCGGATGATGGGATAGAACTTGCTGTACGCCTCCTGGGTCAGGCAGACCAGAACATTGGGCTGTGTGACCTTGGGAAAATAGATCTCCGAATCCGCGATAATGACATCCGTGCGGGTGGAGCCGCCCCTGGCCTCCGGCCCGTAGGACTGGGACTGTACAGCGATCAGGTTTTCATACAGCACCGCGGCTTCGGCAAGGATAATGGCCGCGGTGATCACGCCCTGGCCCCCGGAGCCTGAAAAAACCATTCTGCATCTTTCCATGGTTAACGCCCTTTCCCTATTCCCTCTTTCTGTGCGCGTTCGATGATTTTGTTGTATTCACTGCAGTACTCCGGCAGCTCTTTTCGAACAAATATGCCCCGCTCGATCAGCTCGGGATGAGCCTCCTTGGCTTTCGAGCCAATGGGCGTGGTCATATCCTTCATTAACTTCATCATCTCAACGGCTCCGCCTTGCTTATTCTTTCTGCCAAAATACGTGGGGCACTGGGACATGACCTCCACAACGGAAAAGCCCTTGTGTAGAATGGCCTCCTGAAGAATTTCGGCGATCTGCTGGACATGATAGGTGGTGGTGCGCGCCACAAATGTGGCGCCGGCGGCCTTTGCCAGCTCCACGATGTCAAAGCCCTGATCGATATTGCCAAAGGGGGCGGTCGTGGCAGAGATGCCATAACCGGAAAGCGGCGAATACTGGCCGCCGGTCATCCCGTAGATCCGGTTGTTCATCACAACGGCCGTCATGTCGATGTTGCGCCGGGCCGCGTGAATAAAATGGTTGCCGCCGATGGCCAGTGCATCCCCATCTCCCATGGGAACAATCAGGCGAAGCTCCGGCCGGCTCATCTTCACTCCTGTGGCAAAGGCAAGCGCCCGTCCGTGAACCGTGTGAAGGGTGTGAAAGTCCACATATCCCGAGATTCGTGACGAGCACCCGATGCCGGAGACCATGACGATGTCGTTCTTTTTGAGTCCCAGATTTTCGATGGCCCGCAGCATGGCGTTCAGCACCACGCCGTGTCCGCATCCTGGGCACCACATATGGGGAAAGAATCTCTCCCGGATGTAATCCTTGATCGCCATTATATTCCCCTTCCCTGTATGAGCCGCAGTATATTTCGAATGTCCGTTGGATTGATAAAGACTCCGTCCATCCGATTGGCCAGAAACACCCGCTCCGGCCGGTCCACGGCCAGCTTGACCTGCTCAAGCACCTGACCCATATTCATTTCCACCACCACGATCGTCTGGGCCCGCCGGCATCTTTCCCGGACAATGTGAGCGGGAAAGGGCCACAGGGTCTGAAGCTCAAGAAGCCCCAGTCGCTCTCCACGTTTTCTGCGGTTTTCCACAACGTGAAGGCTGGATCTGGCCGAGGATCCGTAAGAAATCAGAAGGCAGTCCGCATCCTCCAGGTAATACTCCCGGAGCCGGGCGATCTCGGCAGCATTGTTTTGGATCTTATCTATCAGATGCCGCATCAGCCCGTGAACCACATGGGGATTGCCCGATGGAAATCCCCACATGTCATGCGCCAGACCGGTCACGTTGTAACGG
>JAPLJE010000675.1 GCA_026388755.1 Deltaproteobacteria bacterium
CCACGGCATGCCGGGAGGCTTCAAGGGCTTCCTGGGTATTGTTGCTGCCGGTGCCTGCGACGCAAAGACATTTTCCTTTTGAAGCAGATGCGATCAACTGTGTTACCTGATGATGCTCTTCCCAGCTCAGGGCAGGGCTTTCCCCGGTCGTACCAACAGCCAGAACGCCGGTAATACCGCTTTGGATCTGATAGCTGACCAGCTTATGAATACCTTCAATGTCAACCCTTTCTCCGTTAAAGGGGGTTATTAAGGCAGTATAACAACCGGTTTTCATGTGACCTCCTATATTAGTGTTTAGGCTACCTGGCAATTCCCAGAATACTGACATCATCCTGAATTGGAAATCCATCACCAAAAGCCATCATGGCTTCATAAATTCCGTTTACCATTTCTTCCAGAGGCCTGTTCTGAAGTGAGCCTGCAATCCGGATGAACCGGTCCTTGCCGAACAGCTCCTGTCGGGAATTCATAAAATCCGTAACCCCGTCTGTATACAGCAAGAGCCTGTCTCCCTTATACAACGTTTCGTTCTGTTGTTCAAACGGAACCATACCGCTAAGACCGATGACGGTTCCACCTTTTTTAAGCTTTTCCATCCTGCCGTCACGGCGAAACACCAGCGCCGGCATGTGTCCTGCATTACAAATGGCAAAACTGCCATCCCGCACATCTAGTACGATATAAATCATGGAAAAAAAATTGTCAAATCGCTCCAGAGGATATTCTCTGTCCAAAAGTTCCATGACTTCTCTGGGACTGGAAATATCACTACCGGAAGCTGAAGCCGGGTTTTTCCGCACCACAAACCCGGTATGAGGAAGCAACATCTGAGACACCGATACCGTCACCAGTGCCGCCTGAACGCCGTGACCGCTGACATCCAGCACATATATGCCCAGATGGTACTCATCCAGCAAAAATATATTGAACACATCCCCGCCGATCGTCTCCGACGGAACAAATCGCCATGACATATCCAGGTCCGAAATCAGAGGAAGATTCAGGGGAAGAAGACTTTTCTGAATGCCCGCAGCTGCCTGGAGATCTTCATCCAGCCGTTCCTGACGCTCTGACAGTTGACGATTCAACGCAGTGAGTTTATGCTGGGTCTGGGAATACTTGTTGAGCAGTTCTTTCAAAAAGCGGTTTCGAAGCTGATTATCCCTCAGAGTCGCCCGGCATTCCAATATTTCTTGAATACAACGGGCCGAATCAGAGCCCGGCTTCCAGCTGTCCTTTAAGAGAGAGGATACCATATTGGAAAGGGTCATGGTATGATCCGGTCGATTCCCACTCCCTTTAGAGACAATAAAAGGGAGTGAACTTGCTCGATATCCCTGGTATCCGACAGTACGCTGCCATGCTGAGGCGCAATTAATTCCGCAGGGATTTGACGAATGGTCTGCAGGGCATATCGCAACGCTTTTTCAGACGTCATGATCTGCTGATGGAATCTGAGAATGTCTGGAATCGGGCAGTAAGCTTCCCCCCGGATACAGCGCGTTGTGTCTGTGCATTCATAGCATTCCGGATTCAGTGATAAAAACAGGTTCCACTTGGCCCCGTAGCTTCCGTAAAGATCGCTGGTAAACAGCACGCGGGTTTTGGTATCGAACGTAACAAAACTGCCTGCGGAATGCGAATAAGGCGTATTGATGAACTGGAGTTTCCGGCCTGAAGAAAACAGAAATTCGCTGTTTATGGCGTCGTGGGAAATCAGCCGGGAAGATATCGCATAATGCCGGATAAACATATTGTTTTCTTTATGCGATATAATTCTAAGATCGGATCGGTCAATGATATCTTCAAAATGGCCTACGCTTCCGCACAGATCCGGATCATAATGCTGATAAATCAGGGCGATGATGGATGACGCAGATATGCCGGTTTCCAGGATTTTCATCATGACCGTGGGAAAATCCGGACGGCTTCCGCCGTCAATGACAACTGCCTCGTTGCCATCGACAATCAGATAGGGATTGCAGTGAAGCCCGGACTGGATATCATAAAATCCGACCCAGTAGATACCTTCAGCAATTGAAATGGCGCTGTTGTAATCCGGTTGATGG
>JAPLJE010000098.1:0-478 GCA_026388755.1 Deltaproteobacteria bacterium
ACAATCCCCGCAGATCGGACTTCAGGAGAAAACGCAAACCGCCAGGATGTACCCAGGCGGCGGCTCAGCCATAGCAGCAAAGACAATCCGTTCTTGAGCAGCAGCAGAAAGAACAGAATGATCATGGCGGCATAGAGCACTTCCATCAGCAGCAGGAGAGGCCCCGGAAGATCGGGTGCGATAAAGGAACCGCCAATCCGCTCATAGAATATGTATTTCAGACTGATGACCAGAAGCAGGATGCCGACCGCGATCCGGGCCATGGGTCTGCCGGGCATCGAGCTGACAAGGCTGACGAGGATATAGGCCAGGATTAGCAGAGATGGGAGCACGAGTCGCATAAACAATCCTATTAACCTTATACGTGTTGGCCCTTATTTTCCCACCCGTTTGGCGAGTTCCGCGGGATAGCGATCCCCGGCAATCTCGATCTTTGAGAGTGCGTCATTCAAATCGCGCAATTCCCCAACGGTCAATT
>JAPLJE010000098.1:484-6502 GCA_026388755.1 Deltaproteobacteria bacterium
CTGGGCCAGCACCCATGCCAGAGCAATCTGAGCCGATGTGGCGTTTTTATCTGCTGCAACCTCCTTGACCTGATTGACCAGGACCTGATTGGCATCGAGATTTTCCGGGGTAAAACGGGGAACGATACTGCGGAAGTCGTCCTTGCCAAAGGTTGCGGTTTTATCAAATTGTCCGGTGAGAAATCCTTTGCCCAGGGGGCTGAAGGGAACGAAGCCGACTCCGAGTTCCTCGAGCGTGGGAAGCAGTTCTTCTTCGGGCTCACGCCACATCATGGAATATTCGCTTTGAAGAGCGGCCAGCGGTAGTATGCCATGGGCGCGACGAATTGTCTGCACGCCGGCCTCGGACAGTCCGAAATGTTTCACTTTTCCCTCGGAGATCAAGTCCTTGACCGTGCCGGCGACGTCTTCAATCGGAACATTTGGATCGACTCGGTGTTGGTAGTACAGGTCAATCGCCTCGACCCGGAGCCGCCTGAGCGAACCTTCTGTCACCTGGCGGATGTACTCAGGTCGACTGTTGAGAATCTGCTGGTTATTGGTGAGCCCAAGCTCAAATCCGAATTTGGTAGCTATCACCACTTGCCCTCGGAAGGGTGCGAGCGCCTCACCCACGATCTCTTCGTTCTCGGCGCCGTAGATTTGAGCGGTATCGAAGAACGTCACCCCTTTCTCCGCTGCCGCCCTCACGATCGCAATAGCCTTCTGCCTGTCCGTCGCAGGACCGTAACCATGGCTCAATCCCATGGCGCCATAACCGATGGCTGACACTTCCAGGCCACTGTTTCCTAAGTTCCGTTTTTGCATTTATTTTCCTCCTGTAGGTTTTCTCAATCGATGGTATTGCAACGCCGATTGAAAGTTCCCGGAATGATGAGATTCGACTTTCATCAAAGACCTCTTCGGTCCGGCTTCTTGACTTTTTATCGGATAATAATGGATGGCCGGTCGATCTTGAATACCTGATCCTCTTTAAACTTTGCCTATTTCTGCTACGACCTTTATTTTTAGTTGTTTTATCTTTATAATTATCGTCTAAAGCCGAACTACCAAAAAGGAGGACGATGCATGTCACAAATGGTTGAATTACTGGAAAGTTTTTCGTTGACCGATGGCGGATCCACTGAATCGCGGCTCGAAGGGGTGCGGTTTTTTAAATCAACACACCCTATCCCCCGAAAACCGATTGTATATGATCCAGGTATTTGCATCATTGCCCAGGGCCGCAAGATCGGCTATTTGGGTGGCCGGATGTTTCAATATGATGCCAATAATTACCTGGTGACCTCGGTAACCATGCCGTTCGAATGCGAAACCTTTGCAAGCCCGGAGGAACCCTTGCTCGGCCTTTACATCGATGTCGACATGACCCAGTTACATGATCTGATCGGCCGGTTGGAGATTCAGGTGGAGGTCGGCAATGCCGGCGAAAATGGCTTGCCACGCGGGATTGGCCCGGCCGTCATGGCTGAGGATATGGCGAATGCAACGAACAGGCTGATCAAGAGCCTGCAGTCAGAGGCGGAATCCCAAATCCTGGGTCCCGGCCTGGTACGGGAAATTCTTTATCGAGCACTTTGCGGAACTCAGGCGCCGGTGCTCTATTCACTGGCTATGCATAGCGGCACTTTTCCCCAGGTGGCCCGTGCATTGAAGATTATGCAGAGAAACTATGCGGAGAAACTCGATGTGGAAAAATTGGCCAATACCGCCCGCATGAGTGCTTCAGCGTTTCATAGGGCGTTTAAAGAGATCACATCGGATTCTCCAATGCAGTATCTGAAAAAAGTCAGGCTGATCAGGGCAAAGGATTTAATGGTGCAGGAAAGTATGAAAGCCTACATCGCGGCCGACAAGGTGGGATATGAAAGCTCCTCTCAGTTCAGTCGCGAATTCAAGCGCTATTTTGGGCAAAGCCCTGCAGATATGATGAGAGAGCTGCGTGTTTGATAAATGGCCAAGATTATAAATATCGACCAGCCCTATGAATTTGGCAAGTTACAGGTCTCATTACATATTGTGGTCATTTGAAATGATGGGTGGGTGTTAATTACACCTCTGAGAATGGGAATATCTGAATAATGGATTATATGTTAATTGAGACTTAACGCGTCTGCCAAAATTACAGATATCATTGTACCCATAGTCAACCATACTTGCATATATCCTTGATTCCGGCAATCTTCAATAATACTAATGGTATCATTCACTTTCATGATCCATTTATCAAAAATTACCCTATGATAATGCTGCCATGTCTGTCAATCGAATTGACGCATTTAAATAGGTGACCATGGGCACAGTAACTCATACGCTTTGGAAGTGCCCTATGGGAAGCAGGCCACTGACATTTGAACATGTCCTTTAGGATAAAGTGCACAAAATATCCGGTATTCGATGTGAAACCATAAGCTTAAGGCGGAATTTACCAGTTGTGGATATCATATTGGAGGGAGATAAAGGTGATAATGCAAAACCGACTGCTCATCGTATGGCCAAGGGATGAAAAAAATGAAGGCTGGGTCATCACCAAAAGCAATATATATTGAGGGGCTGGATTATAGGAAAATTGGGCAGCCGCATCCAAAGAGGGGAATGTTGTTGAAATTGATAAAAATATAATGGGAAAATCAATTTTCGATCCCATCATGTCAACCGAGGGTGTCGACCGCGGCAAACCGGGGCTCATGAAGCGGGATGAGAATATCGGCCAGGGCTTTGACCTTCAGCATCAGGTTATACGATTCAACGACATTGACATGGGTTCCCGGTGGAATGACCTCCATCTCCATGGCTTTGACAGCGGCAGGCGGGTCAAAATTCTCCATGATGACGCAAAAACCCGTTATGGCTGCTTTACCGGTTGAAGTTTGAACCAGTACCGTCAGGCCACCCGGGGTATGCGCCGGCGTATGAAGGACTGAAATGCCGGGTACGATCTCCATGTCTTCGTGAACGGTCTGGATCTGACCATTTTCCTCGATCTCGCAGACATAATCTTCCATATAGCGATAATCCAGCGGATGGGGATTGTGAATGGTTTCCAGCTCTTTTTCATGCACATAAAACCGGGCATGGGTGCATTTGTAATCGTTTTCGCAATGGTCGTTATGAAGGTGGGTATGAATGACCACATCAATATCTTCGGGGGCCAGGTTCCATCGTGCCAGACCTTCCTCAAACCGGTAGATTTTACCGCCGATGGCCTTTTCCCTTTCCGGGGACTGAATAGGGTTCATTTCACCCGTGTCCACCAGAATTTTCGGTCCGTTTCCTTCAAGGTACCAGCAGTAAATGGGAATGGTATAGGATTGTCCCTGACCGAACTGGTAGGTCATCATGCTCTTGTCAAAAACCTTGGTTCCCAACACAATGGGGTGTATTCGATATGTATCCATAAATCACCTGCACAAAATTGGTAAACTTATTTTTGCAAAGATTACTGCGTCGAAGGAAATTCTGTCAAGAAGTGATTCACTATTTAACATTCTGAATTACTTTCAGTGAGAACTATATTGTTGTATTCTTGATCCATTTTCTGTTAAGACAATAAATAATGATTTTGCTTCAATGAATTGAGTGTTCTGTCAAGAAGTTTTGCCTGCATTTGCGCATAGAAATTTGAGTTGTCAGGTGATTGTCATGGCCCCAAAACCCACTTATGAAGAGTTGGAACAAAGAGTTAAAGCTCTAGAATCTACTGATATTTCCGAGCTCAAGAAGTTGAATGAGATGCTGCAGAAGCGCACCGAGGAACTGATCGCTTTGAATGTGCTGGGCAGAAAATTCAACCTCACGCTTTCTCTGGAGCAGACCTGTGCGGTTGGATTGAGGGGCATGCTCAGCGCGGTTCGTCCAGATATGGCTTTTCTTTTCCTGCGAAAAGGGGAAAGACTGATCCTGCAGAATGTTCTGCCGTCTCCGGCCAGGCAACGGCTGAATAAGATTCCCGAACACCGGGTCGGCGAGTGTCTGTGCGGCCTGGTCGCAAAGAAAAACAAGCCGATATTTTCCAAGAATGTTTTAGATGATTCACGCTGCACCTGGGAAGAATGCAAGAAAGCCGGCGTCAAGTCATTTGCAGCGCTGCCATTGAAAAGCGCTGAAGAAAACATCGGCGTCATTGGTTTGGCCTCGGAAACTTTTCGGGATTTTGAACAGCAGGCCGGGTTTCTTGAAACCCTTACAAGTCAGGTTGCAGCTTCCCTGGTAAACGCCCGGTTGTTTGACTCCGTGCAGCAGGAACTGGCAGAGCGCAAGCGGGCCGAAGCGTCGGCACATTTCGAAAGAGAAAGGTTTCAGACCCTCTTGCAGCATGCGCCCATTGGAATATTATCGATTGATCAAGCCGGAAGATTCACTTATGCCAACCCCAAGTTCACGGAGATATTTGGCTATGACCTTACGGATGTTCCAGACGGAAAAACATGGTTCCGACAGGCCTATCCGGATCTGCAGTACAGAAAGCGGGTCATAGCGGACTGGATCGAGGACCTGAATGCCTATCATCCGGGTGAAAAGCGTCCCAGGGTCTGTGACGTCATCTGTAAGGATGGCGGGAAAAAAGTGATCAATTTCATGTTGGTAAGCCTGGAAACCGGTGAAAACTTGGTTGTCTGCGAGGACATCACCGAGCGGCTGATCCTGGAGGACCAGCTTCAGCATGCCCAGAAAATGGAGGCAGTCGGCATTCTGGCAGGCGGGGTGGCCCATGATTTCAACAACCTGCTCCAGGCCATCAGCGGCTATTCCCAACTACTGATGATGGATAAAGCCGCCGGTGATCCGGACCTCCCCAGACTGAAAGCGATCGAAAGATCGGTTGAACGGGCGGCCCAGCTTGTCCGTCAGCTCCTTTTGTTTAGCCGAAAGGTTGTGACTGAGCGCCGCAACGTCAATCTCAGCCAGGAAATGGGGCATGTTGTCAAGATGCTGGAACGCACCATTCACAGGATGATTGAAATCGAACTTCATGCAGGCAGCCAATTGTGGGCGGTGAATGCCGATCCGGTTCAAATCGAGCAGGTGCTGCTGAACCTGGGGATCAATGCTGCATACGCCATGCCGGATGGGGGAAGGCTCATCATTCAAACCCAGAACGTGGTAATGAACAAAATCCATGCGCAACGGCACATCGGCGCTCCCCCGGGAAAATATGTGCTGTTGACTGTTTCCGACACCGGCTGCGGAATGGACAAAGAAACCATCAATCATATCTTCGAACCTTTTTTTACCACCAAAGGGGTCGGAAAGGGCACAGGACTGGGGCTGGCGTCGGTTTATGGCATCATAAAGGGTCATGGCGGATATATTTACTGCGAGAGCAGCTCCGGCCAGGGAACGACGTTCAAGATATATCTGCCGGCCATCGGTCGTGAGGATGCCAGCGCCGGCCCTCACCCCTTAGAAACGCCACCTGAAGGCGGGGCGGAAACCATTCTTGTCGTGGACGACGTGCCGGATATCAGACGGCTGGCCTCACAAATGCTTCAGCGTTTCGACTATACGGTCTTGACCGCTGCCAGTGGTGAAGAAGCGATTCATCTTCATGCCTGCCGGAAAAAACCGATCGATTTGACCATCCTGGATCTGAGCATGCCGGGCATCGGTGGAAATCGGTGTCTTAAGGAGCTGCTGGCGTTCAACCCTTTTGCCAAAATCATGATTGCTAGCGGGTATCGTGATGACGTCATGGTAAAAAAAGCCCTGGAATCCGGAGCTGCCGGTTTCATCGGCAAACCGTATAAGCTCACGGAGCTTCTGAACCGGGTGCGAAGCATTCTGGGCGAGCCGGATCATCCGCCTGAAAAAATCGGTCAATCCTAAATGAAGGTCCCTCAGTGGTTGTCATGGCTGCCGTCATTTGGCTGTTACGCACCTGGATGGCTTCGCGTCAGCGCGCTGTAAATCCGAAGCAGTTTGGCCGGAAGCTCCCGGACATCCGATATCACGTTGTGATGGACACTTCCATATAGATCATCGAGCCTGGCGTCGCTTTGCATGTTCACGGTGATGGCA
>JAPLJE010000645.1 GCA_026388755.1 Deltaproteobacteria bacterium
CCGATGTCCCGAATGGCTTCGGGAAGAATAAGCGGTGTTTCCACGGCGGTCCAGCCTGCTCCCCGTTCTGCTTGATGCCGGGAAACCCGCTGGTGCATTTCATCGTCCCGGGGAATACAGGTTGCCAGAAAGATTTTTCTGGCATTTCCCATTCTATCCGCCAAATGCAGGGCATGGCTGCTTTTACCACTTCGGCATCCGCCAATGACAAGGGTTGTATTCATTGATCCCATCCTGTCGCGGCTTTCAAGGTTGACAAAATGGCCTTGATATTCACATGGGATTCAAAATGTTCTGCCAGCCGGTCATATGCCTGATCCCGTTCCACGGGACCTTGGTCAAGAGAAACCGGAACATGGCAAAGACCGATTTGGTCAAGCCAGAGCCGGGTGATCCCCGGGGAGTCAAACAGGCCATGGATATATGTTCCCATGACCGAAAAATCACCTGCCTGAGCGCCGTCAGCTTCATTGCAAGTTTGACCATTGCGTTCCGTAATGGTCAACAGGGAATTTCCTTGAAAGAGCAAGGTTTGTCCCATGTGGATTTCATAGCCCTTGCCGACAAATCCTTTCCATTCAAAGGTGCTCAGCGTCGTGGTTTTCGGGGCCTTTAATACCGTTTCAACAGGCAGCAAGTTCAGTCCGTCGGTTGAACCCGGATGGCCTTCCAGACCGTCCGGATCATAAACCCGGGTTCCCAGCATCTGATACCCGCCGCAGATTCCCAGAACATGGCCGCCGTTGGCGGCGTATGTTTTGAGCATTGCAGACCATCCGGTCCGGTGAAGCCATTTCAGATCAAAACAGGTGTTTTTGGATCCGGGAAGGATCACGGCATTGAAACGCGACAGTTCCCGAGGTTGTTCATGAAATGAGACCGAAATTCCGAAAATCCGGGTCAGGGGATCAAAATCCGTAAAATTGGAAATATGGGGGATGCGGATGATGGCGATGGCCGGCCCGGAATCCTTGTCAAGCGCCGGTTTCCTCGGGTTTTCAATCACAACCGAATCTTCCGCCTCCACTGCCAGATTGTCAACCCAGGGAAGCACGCCGAAAACGGTTTTCCCGGACCGGAATTCAATCCACTGGGTTCCGTCCTGAAACAGGGAAATGTCCCCGCGAAACCGGTTGATGATAAACCCGGCGATCCGGTCCTGGCACTCCTGGGGCAGACAGGCCAGTGTGCCGATGAGCTGGCCGAATATGCCGCCCCGGTGAATATCGCCGACCAGGATCACCGGCGCCCGGGCATATTCGGCCATTCGAAAATTCACGATATCATGCGACATGAGATTGACTTCCGCGCAGGACCCGGCCCCTTCCAGAATAACGAGATCATAAGATTTCCGAAGCCGGTCGAGTGCCAGGCACGCCGTTGAAAACAGCGCTTCCTTCTGCTGGTGGTATTCGCGTGCGGTTCGATTGGCGCGTGCGGTTCGATTGGCCACAGCCTCACCCAGCACCACAACCTGGGAGCCGATATCGCTGGTGGGCTTCAGCAGGATGGGATTCATGTCCACATGGGGAGGAGTCCGGCTGGCCTCTGCCTGAACAATCTGGGCCCGGCCCATTTCCAAACCTTCCGGGGTCACACCGGAATTGTTGGACATGTGCTGGGCTTTATAGGGAGCTACCCGGATGCCATGATTGGAAAAAATTCGGCACAGAGCCGTCACCACGATACTTTTTCCCACGTCGGAGCCAGTTCCCAAAAC
>JAPLJE010000508.1 GCA_026388755.1 Deltaproteobacteria bacterium
GAATGGTGGCTTTTCCGCTTTTGGCGGCAATCAGATGCGGCGTGGTCGACAGATAATAGACGCTGTCCCCTGCTTCCAGTTCAAAGGCGTCACTGCCGATCCTCAGGGACGCCACCCCATCCAGCACATAGATAAACTCCTCCCCTTCGTGAACGGACATATCCGCATCCGGATTTTCTTCCAGTTGAACAATGAGGGATTCCATGTGCCGGCCTTTGACTTCCGGCGCCAGGCTCTTGTAAAGATAGACGGGTTTCTGGTCTCGATAGGATGTGGAACGGGAGATGGTTTTACGTTCGTTTTTTCGCGTAACCGAATAGAGCTTGCTGCCGACCCCGGAAACGATTCTGCCGAAAGCGCTGTCCAATGCCTTGGACAGTTTGATGATGGTCCCCAACTGGGGCTGAAACCGATTGGCTTCAATATCGGAAAGCGCTTCCACATCAAAGCCGGTCAGTTTGGACAGATCTTGCAATGAAATGCCTTTTTCTTCCCGGATGGTTTTAATTCTGACGCCGATCTCTTCAACGCTGAGCGATGCCGGTGCAGAGATGTCGCCTGTCAAGTCTTCAAAATAATCCACGTTGATGTGTGGTTTCTGTACTGCAGTGTTCATGGTGTTCTCCTTCAATATGGTTTTAATCAAATTATTGAACTCATAAAATTCGAAATTAAGATGACTTTGTAAAAACATGCAGTTGAACGGCGTGATTGGCGCAGTTGTGCATGACTTCCGAACAATGAAGTTTGGCCATGGCCGCTTCCTTGGAAAACGGCAGGTTGTTATCCCGAAGCCAGCAGGCTTTATACAGCAGGAGCCTGGCACATTCGATTTCCAGCGCCATGTCCGCCATCTTGAATGCATTCACCTGAAATGAAGCAATGGGCTTTCCAAACTGCTCCCGTTCTTTGGCATATTTCAGCGCCATGTCAAAGCACCCCTGAGCCCCGCCAAGCCCCATGGCACCGATGGAAAGCCGTCCGCCATCCAGCGTTTTCATCATTTGGTGAAACCCATGACCCCGCTCCCCCAGAAGGTTTTCCTTGGGAACACGGCAATCTTCAAAAAACAGGGAGCTCGTGTTGGATGCCCGCCACATCATTTTATCGTGCATTTCATGGGTGACATACCCTTTTGTTCCGGATTCCACAAGGATGCAGGACAGCTCCGGCTTTCCATCACTTCGGGTTCCGGTTTTGCAAAGGACGGTAACCCCTGCGCTGACCCGCGTCGAGGCATTGGTGATAAATATCTTGCTGCCGTTAATGACCCATTCATCCCCATCCAGTGTGGCATTGGTTTTGGAATTTGCCGCATCGGAGCCGGCATTGGCTTCGGTCAGTCCAAATCCCCAGAGGGCTTCTCCGCTGCAGAGCTTCGGAAGGTATTTCTTCTTCTGCTCCTCGTTTCCAAAATAATAGAGCGGACCGATTCCCAGGGAATTTTCCGCTGCAATGGTTGCCGCGTGGGAACCGTCCACGCGGGCGATTTCTTCAGTGGCAATGATGTAGGACAGATAATCCATTCCCTGTCCGCCGTATTCCTCCGAGACAAAAACGCCGAAAAGACCCAGTTCAGCCATTTTCCGCAGGGTGTCATACGAGAATTCTTCTTTCTTATCAAGCTCTTTGGCAACCGGTTTAATCTCTTTCTCGGCAAATTTTCGTACCGAATCCCGCAGGATCTCGTGATCAACGGAGAGGGTAAAATCCATATAAACAGCTCCTTTATATGATGAGAAAAGGATGATAAAAAAAGAGACAAGCAGTCCGTAAAACCGTTATTTTTTATTCTTTACATTCCGGAATCAAAAAAAGTCAATACTATTCGCGCCGAACCGCAGGGTAACCGCATTTGGAAATTAGCTGGCCAGGACTTTCACAAGGTACTCATTATCCCATCCAGCCCTCAGTCGTTTGGATTTGATGCTCTTTTTTGATG
>JAPLJE010000155.1 GCA_026388755.1 Deltaproteobacteria bacterium
AACAACCCCTCAGTGGTACGGCAGAACCCCTGGACATAAAATCGTGCATTTTTCTGAGCCGGAACAGCTTTCCGCATCCGGCAATCTCGGCAGGTTGAAGACGATTCGAATTGAAAAAGCATTTTCGCATTCGCTTTGGGGAAGGCCTGTTTCTCAGGAGGAATGATCGGTGCAACATAAAGTGACTATTTCAGGGCTGATCCTGGATCCGGATTCCAATACGCCCATCCTGCTCCTGAAGTCAGAAGAAAACGATCAGGTGATTCCGATATGGATCGGCTTTCTGGAAGCTACGGCCATCGCCACCTCTCTGAAGAACATCCGTTTTGACCGTCCCATGACCCATGATCTGTTCCTGAATTTTGTTGAGCTGACCGGGCTATCCGTTACCCGTGTCGAAGTCTGTGATATCCAGGACAGCACTTTTTACGCCAAGATACACTTTTCTTCTTCCGAGACATCCTTCAGCCTGGATTCCAGGCCAAGCGATGCCATTGCCATTGCCATCCGGGCGGATGCGCCGATTTTTGTGGATGAAATGGTGTTTCTTAAATCCAACAAAATCGATGAACCGGTTCATGCTTCGGACGATAGCGAAGAAGGACAGAAATGGGCCGAATATCTTAAAAATCTTTCTTCAGAGGATTTTGGAAAATATAAGGTCTAAGAACTGAAAATGACAGGGCGAAGATATCGTGAAGCGAATCTCGTATATTGTCAAACATAAAGCGAGAAACATAAATTGTGAAGTGTCACTTGAGATTTATTCCCTGGAAATCCCAGGTTATGATAATTTCCTTTGGTAATTGCGACAGGTTCCGCTGATTTTTCATGAAAGGAAGGAATATGAAGAATACAATGATTTCCGGTACAGGCCGGTATCTTCCCCCGCGCCTGGTTACCAATGACGATCTGGCAAAGTGGATGGACACTTCCGATGAATGGATTCGCCAGCGTACGGGAATAGAACAGCGTTACTGGGTGCCTGAAGAAGGCGGGGTCGGCGCTTCTGATCTGGGTTTTGAGGCGTCAAAAATTGCCCTTGAACGGGCGGGCTGGAAGCCCGCTGACATTGACCTGATTATCTTTGCCACACTCAGCCCGGATATCTTCTTTCCGGGTTCGGGCTGTCTGCTTCAGCACAAACTGGGACTGGAAACCACGCCGGCTCTGGATATTCGTCAGCAATGCTCCGGGTTTGTTTACGGCCTTGCCACTGCAGACGCCTTTATCCGTAGCGGCCTTTACAACCGGATTCTATTTGTCGGTGCTGAAGTTCACAGCACGGGTCTGGACATCTCCTCCCGCGGTAGAGATGTCACGGTGATTTTTGGAGACGGCGCCGGCGCATTGTGCCTGGAAGGAGTCGAAGCGGAAAGGCCCTGCGGGATGCTTGCGTCTGCGCTGCATTCACAGGGGGAATTTGCGAGCAGCCTGATGACGGAAGTCCCAACTTCCCTTCAGAACCCCAGGCTCAGCGAAACCATGCTCCAAGAAGGTCGTCATTATCCCACCATGGACGGCAGATCCGTGTTCAAACATGCGGTCCGGCGTCTTCCCCAGGTTGCCCAGGAAGCCCTGAACAAAGCGGGCTTGACGTTAAACGATATCGACCTGTTTATTCCGCATCAGGCCAATCTGCGCATCAATCAGGCATTTCAAAAGGCAATGGATCTGCCGGATGAAAAAATCTTCAACATCATTCAGCGCTATGGCAATACCACGGCTGCCAGTATTCCGATCGCCTTTGACGAAGCCATCGAAAAAGGGCTTTTGAAAACCGGCAGCACGGTGATGTTTCTGGGGCTGGGCGCCGGGCTCACATGGGGTGCGGTCATCTACCGGTTTGCATGAGAACAGGCTATGCTGAAGTTATGAGTTGACATTTATATCAGCCCCAGGTAACCGGCTTGTTCCCAGAGCTGTTTGGCAAGCCGGACCGTTGCCTGATCCACCATCCGGCCCTCCACTGCCACAGCTCCCAGTCCCTTGATGGTCGCCTGATGATGGGCGTCCAGAACTTTTCTGGCCCGCTCGATATCTTCGGTCGAGGGTGAAAACATCTGATTGATGATGTCAACCTGATCCGGATGAATGGCCCACTTGCCGTCATATCCCAGCGCGCAGGCCATGGCGGCTCCCTGCTTCAACCCTTCGGAGTCCTTGAAATTGCCGTAAGGGGCGTCGATGGCCTGAAGGCCATTTGCCTTGGCAGCCATCACCATCCGGCTCATGGCGAAATGCCACCGGTGTCCGGGGTAGATTCCCGCCTCTTTTTCCCCGTGTCCGGAAAGGGAAACCAACCTGGCGCCGATCGAGGCCGAATAATCCGCAACCCCGAAGACCAGGGTTTGAATCCGGTCACTGGCCCTGGCAATTTCAGATACCACTTCAAGCCCTACGGCGGTTTCGATTGAAGCTTCAATGCCGATCCGCCGGGTCCATCCCTTGTTCAGTTCGATGCCGTCCAGCATCCGGCTTACAAAGTGAATATCCCCCGGATGGTTGATTTTGGGGACCACGACGGCGTCGATAACGGGACCCGCGGCTTCCATGACTTCCAGAAGATCCCGGTACCCGAACGGGGTATCCAGGCCATTCATCCGGTACAGGACGGTTTTACGGCTCCAGTCGCGGGATAACAGCGACTGGATGATCCGGCCGCGGGCATCCACCTTGATGTCCACGGGCACGCTGTCTTCAAGATCCAGCATGATGGCATCGCTGCCGGAGTTCAGGGCCTTATCGTGCATTTTTTCAACATGCCCGGGTACGGACAATACGGTTCTTCTCGGTTTCATAAAGCGATGTCACTCCTTTTTCTGTTCTTCAGCGCCTTGTATCTTTACAGTAGGGCTTTGTGCCGAAGGAGATGATCCGCCAGAACCAGCTTCACCATGGCATCACATACCGGGTTGATGCGGGGAATGGCCGATACGTCATGCCGACCCTTGACCGAAATTGTTACGGGCTCATTCCGGCTGTTGACGGTTTGCTGGTCCAGGGAGATGGAGGGAATGGGTTTGACGGCAACCCGGACCCGGATCTCATCCCCGTTTGAAATGCCTGCCAGAATGCCGCCGGCATGATTGGATGAAAAGCCTTCCGGGGTAATGGGATCATTGTTTTCAGAACCCAATCGGCGGGCGGCCGTAAACCCGTCCCCGATTTCCACACCCTTGACGGCCCCGATGCTCATCAATGCCTTTGCCAGGTCCGCATCCAGCTTGTCGAAA
>JAPLJE010000353.1:0-1830 GCA_026388755.1 Deltaproteobacteria bacterium
GCCTTGCCGAAGTTCAACACCAGCCTTGCTCTCAACTCCGTGGGCCGTAATAAGCTGATCGGCGCCGTCAACCGCAACTTTTCCCAAAACACCGGGGGAATTCATGGCCAGAAACCACTGACGGCTCAGGGTCCCGGTGATTCTGTCCTGAAGGGTAAATCCGTTTCCGTCGAAATCCAGCCACCAGGTTCGAAATATGTGAAGCTGATCCGGGGCCGGATCACTGTCCCCTCTTCGAAGCTGCTCGAAACGGATCCCGTTTTCCGGGGTGATCTGATAGGCGGGAAATCCTTTCCATGCCGGCGGAACATCGGCCTGACCCGGATCAATTGCGGCAGGGCCGGAAACGGCAACCATCCGCAGGTGGTTTTGAGATTCAAACGACCAGATTTCCGGGCCATAAGCACATGCGCCTGGTTCAATGCGATCCATGGGATGTTCGAACCGGGTTTCAATTTCCAGAATCCAGTGTCCGGGGCGGGCCTGGATCATCAGCTCGCCATTCTGACCGATTCTGGCTGGAAGAGCAGAAGACAGTTTCTGGGGAATGCCTTCCAGAAACGCATCATCCAGGCGAATTTCCCTGGCTTGTCCGGCGACATCCATTCGAAGGTGGTGAATGACGAAAGATGCGAATGTCCATCCGGTCTTCCTGAACTCTGGCGGTTTCCCGTTTTTGAATCCAGAGCCTTCCGGTTTTGTCCATTATCGGTTGGTGCACGGGCTGGCCTTTGACGATCAGTGCAACAATGCCGGATTCAGGAGGAATCATCAGCGTTTCCGGCAGCTCTTTCCAGGAAAAAGATCCGCTTAACCGGTGTTCGCCTTTGGAAAGCCAGATGGAAGGAACCTGGCTCCGCAGCAGGACTGGCACCCGTTTTCCATCCAATTCGACGCTGTCCGGATAGAGTTCCGGGCTTCCGGGAAGCGGCACCCAGGCGTCGCAAAACACCAGCCACTGCTGTTCAAATTTGCCCGCATTCGAATCAATAGTGACTTTCAACCGGGAAGGCCACAGGCATGCGGGCATTTCCGAATCGTTATAGCGGGCAGGGCAGAATTTATCTTCCATGCCGTAAAGAACCCAGGATTTCCATTTGGAAAGCTCCGGGGGTATTTCAAGTGACGGCGGAACGGTTGCCAGGGCAGGGAGGGTGATGCCGGTCAGGCAAAGGCATAAAAAAACCAGGGCTACGGCTTTGACACAAACAGGTTTTGGCAAAACTGTCACGGTGTTCCTCCTCTGATAAGCTGGTGGGCGAATGCAACGGACCCAAGAACAATGAAGATGAAACCGGTTAGCGTCATTAATATTTTATCGGATGTCAATGCAGCAAATCGAGAGGACAGGGCAGCTCCCAGTGCTGCTCCGGCGCAGCACGTCGGTAAAACCATCCAGGTAATCTGACCAAAAAGGATATGACCAACTGTCCCGGATAGCGCGGAAAAGAACATGACTGAAACTGCGGTTCCCACTGCCGCATGAATCGGAAAACTGAGGCCAACCAGGAGGATGATGAAAATCATTCGACCTCCCCCGAATCCGACAACCCCGCAGATAATTCCCATAAAAAAGAAGAGCACGACCGATAGTCTGGTTTGTTTTCCAGCGGACCTATCCAGAAGTTTTTCCCTCAAATTCTCAAAGAATTTAAGAGAAGGCTTTTTCAGAAAGCTGATGCCGATAATAATGGTCAGAATTCCGCTGGATTCGCCCAGTTTTCCGGATGGAATATACCGGGATATTACGCTTCCGATCAATGTGCCGACAACAACGGCACCGATCATTGGATATATGGTTTTGACATGAATATGGCCGGCCCTGAAATA
>JAPLJE010000353.1:1888-7597 GCA_026388755.1 Deltaproteobacteria bacterium
CTGAAATAAGATCCGGCGGACACGGCAGAGGATACCACATCGGTTGCCAGGCTGATCCCGATGGCTGCATAGGGATCAATCTGTAGAAACAGGATCAGGACCGGTGGAATGATGCCGAATGCACTGTTGCCGTTGAGGCCGGTCAGTACGCCTGCACAAATTCCGGCTAAAACTGCGATCATCGTTTCAACCATGACAAGCCTCTGCATGAAACAAATGAAAACCCCTCCACTGATTCTCATTATAATGAAAAATTGAAATTGAAAAGCAAAAAATGGTTGTATTGAAGAAGAAGAAAAGCAGCGGGATGAAAGAACGGTTGGAAAATCCCTGCAGTCGCTGTTTTCCAGAGAGTGCAGGGATTCAGGGGAGCCTATAGTGCATCAATGCCCTTTTCTCCGGTTCTGACGCGAATGACCTGTTCAACGGGAGTGACAAAGATTTTTCCATCGCCGATTTTTCCCGAATTGGCGGAATTTCGGATCTTTTCGATGACCTGCTCCACCATTGCAGCAGCCACAATGACTTCTATTTTGATTTTTGGTATAAAATCAACAACATATTCAGCACCCCGGTAGATTTCCTTATGCCCTTTCTGGCGGCCATATCCTTTGACTTCGGATATGGTCATTCCCTGAATACCCAGTTCGTTTAATGCTTCTTTGACATCATCCAGCTTGAATGGCTTGATGATTGCTTCGATTTTCTTCATGACGTCCTCCTTTTTTGTATGAAAGCATTATTCCTGAAAACTGCAATCGATGTTTAACATGTTGAAGATACATTAAACGCATTATTCTTGCTGATGACAACCTGTTAATTATAACATGTTGGCATCAAATTAATTAGTAAATTCGATTGCAGCTTTCAAGTCATTATAAAAATATTTTCTTTAATGATTCGTTTCGATGTGAATCATTTTCTATGAATTCAAAATTTCAAATGCTCTTTCTCCATGCTGGGAGTTGTCCAGGCCCAAGATTTCATCATCTCGCTCAACCCGCAACCCATTGGTTGCCAGGCGGGTAATGGTGATGACGATCAGTGTGCCGACTGCAGTAAATGCGGCCGTTGCAGCGATGGAAATGATCTGGATCAAAAGCTGTTTGGGATTGCCGTAAAGAAGTCCGGTTCCGTTGGGATTCACTGCCGGATTGGCAAAAATGCCGGTTGCCAGGGCGCCCCAGAGACCGCACATGCCGTGAACCCCAAAAGCATCCAGGGAGTCGTCATACCCCATTTTATGTTTTAATTTGGACACGCAGATAAAGCCTAAAACTCCGGCAACAAGGCCGATGACCAGTGCAGCCGACAAATCCACGAATCCTGCCGCAGGCGTAATGGACACCAGGCCTGCCACGATTCCCGATGCAATTCCAAGAACAGTCGGCTTTCGGGTAATATACCACTCCGTGAACATCCATGAAATAGCTCCCATCGCAGCCGATGTGTTGGTGACCAGAAATGCGGATCCGGCCAGACCGTCCGCAGCCAGCTGGCTGCCGGCGTTAAATCCAAACCACCCAAACCACAAAAGCGCAGCGCCCAGTCCCGTCAGGGCGATGCTGGAGGGGAACATGGTTTCCTTGCCGTATCCGATGCGCTTTCCGATCACAAGCGACAGAACCAGCCCGGCAACACCCGCGTTGATATGTACCACATTTCCGCCTGCAAAGTCCAGGGCGCCCATTTTGGCCATCCATCCGCCGCCCCATACCCAGTGAGCGATCGGGCAGTAGATGAAAATAATCCACAATGTCGTAAACAGGAGCCAGGAAGAAAATTTCATCCGGTCCACAATGGAACCCAATACGAGCGCAACAGTGATTCCGGCAAAAGTCATCTGAAACAGAACATAAACATAGGTTGGAATCGTCCCGGACAGGCTTTTTACGGTAATATTGTTCAAAAACGTAAAGTCCAGCCCGCCGATCAGCCCGCCGATGTCCGGTCCAAACGCCAGGGTATATCCAATTACCACCCAGATCACACTTGCCAGACAGTAAGACATAAATGTCATAGCAAAGGTGTTCAGCAAATTTTTATATCGCGACATTCCGCCATAGAACAGCGCAAGTCCTGCTGGGGTCATCATCATGACCAGCGCCGTGGATACGATCATCCAGGCGGTGTCGCCAGAATTTAAAGTGGCTTCCTCAGCGAAAGCTGAAGATACCGGGGACAGGAAAAGCATCAGGGCCAAAGCGGTTAATTTCTCTTTCAGTTTCATTCTTAATCTCCTTTGTCGGTAAATATGAAGTTGGTGGAGCTGATCGCTTTAAAAAGATATCTGGGATAAAAGCAATATACATGCCATCTGTAAATATAGCTGTATATTAAATTATTACGTTATGTTATATATATTTCACCATTTATATAAACATACAATAATGTAATAAATGGTGTAATTAATGCATATATGTATAAAATTGAGCAGCGACCGATCCAACAGCAAGAATTTATTTTCGCAACTCACCATGGATTCGGAATCCCATGGAATCATCATAAAAGACACAGACACCAGGGCAACTATTCAGCACGGATACATTTATCCTGATCACCCGATTCCGTCTTGCAAGGTTGAATAAATATCTTTGCTTGATTTTATAAAGGGTGCAAATTATGATTCATTGATTGTGAACTTTTGAAACAGAGGGTTTTATTGCGTAAATGTGAGCAGGCGAAATCCATGACCATTCGTGAGAAATTTGAAAATCGGGAGAAGAGTTTTTTATCCCCTTTTGGATGTTTGAGTTCAGAATCCAGGGGCAGGGAACGATTTGAAGACCCTTGTCCCATTCGTACGGCGTTTCAGGTGGATCGGGACCGGATCGTCTATTCCAACGCCTTCCGGAGGCTGAAATACAAAACTCAGGTTTTTCTGGCGCCGCTAGGGGATTATTATCGGACCCGACTGACGCATACGCTTGAAGTGGCCCAGATCGCCCGGAACATTTCCCGCGCCATGCTGCTGAATGAAGACTTGACCGAAGCCATTGCCCTGGGACATGACCTGGGGCACCCGCCTTTTGGGCATAGCGGAGAAAAAACCCTTCAGGAAATATATTCGCAGGATTTTTATCATAACGAGCAAAGCGTCCGGGTCGTTGAAGTGCTTGAAAATAAGGGGCTGGGGCTGAATCTAACCATTGAGGTTCGAAACGGCATTCTCAAGCATTCCAAGGGATTCGGCAAGATTATTCCGGATGATCCCTCGGAGCTTGCCTCAACGTTTGAGGGAAGAATCGTCCGGATTGCGGATATTATTGCTTATCTGAATCATGATCTGGATGATGCCATCCGAAGCGGCGTCATTACCATCGAACAGGTTCCCGAATCCTGTACGCGGATTATCGGCCGAACCCATTCCCAGCGGGCAACAACCATGATCCGGGACCTGGTGTTTTCCAGCGAGGTTCGAAATGGGGACCTGATATTAAAAATGAGCGAAGAAGTCAGCGCTGCCATGAATACGCTGCGGACATTTTTGTATGATAATGTCTACCGTTCCCCCCGGGTTCACAATGAATTTGTCAAAGCAAAGAAGATCCTGACCGAACTCTATGAGTGTTTGTTAAACCGGCCGGATATTTTTAAAAAAGAGCTCAGTGCCGTGGAAATGTCCTGGTTTAATTACAACGATCTGTCCCATGAGCGGTCGGTCTGCGATTTTATCGCCAGTATGACCGATCGATGCGCCCTGCATTTATATGAAAAAATATTTTTCCCATCACCGCTGATCTGATGGAAGCCCATGGATTTTAATAAACATAGGGAGCAAATGGTGAAGTATGAGCCGTATCTGGACAGATTGGCGGCAATATTCAAAAAAATGGATGAATGTTATGATGAAACCGCCGGAAAGTATGGGTTTGTTTGTACAGGGTGTACGGACAGCTGCTGTCGAACGCGATTTTATCACCACACCCTGATAGAGTATTTCTATTTGAAGAGCGGTCTGGAGTCCCTGAACTCAAAAGACCGGATGATGATTCATTCCAGGGCGCTGGAGGTGAATTCCCGATGGGAAACACATGCTGCCCCTGCTCCCGGCGTGATGTGTCCGCTGAACGAGGCAGGACGGTGCCGACTGTATGCGTATCGTCCCATGATCTGCAGGCTTCACGGTATTCCCCATGAACTGAACCATCCCATAAAAGGCAGGGCCAAAGGCTCGGGATGCCACGAATTTGTCCTCCAATGCGGCAAAAACACCTATATCCCTTTTGACCGGACCCCTCTATACCGGGAGCTGGCGGATCTGGAGAAAGCATTTCGGCAGGAGACGGGGCTGAGCGTCAAAATGAAGATGACCATTGCGGAAATGCTGGCTAACATTCAAGATGGATAGGATATCCATTCTTCAGAACCTGCCGGAGCAGCGCTGTTCCGGAATGTTTTCCCATCACAAATTCACTGCTTCGGCCCAGAAGGCTGCCTGAAAAAGGCTCGTAAGTGCGCGGGTCCTTGAACATGCCATTGCAGTGAATTCCCGATTCATGGGTAAAGACGAGTGAGCCGGTGATCGGCTTGTTGGGAGGAATGGGGCGCTGAGACGCCTGGGAGACATAGGCACACAACGGCATCAAACTGGCAGGCCGGATGCCACAATATTTTTCCCCGGAAAGTGAAATGGCCATTGCCACTTCTTCCAGCGCCGCATTTCCCGCCCGTTCGCCCAAACCATTTACAGTGACGCTTAACGCACCCACTCCCGCCTGTGCCGCACAAATCGAGTTGGCGGTTGCCATTCCCAAGTCGTTGTGGCCATGAAACTCAAGCGCCATTCCGCTTGATGAGAGCAATTCCGTCAGGATGGCAGTGAGTGAAAAAGGCGTTGCAATGCCCACGGTATCAGCGATCCGCATCCGGTATGCTCCATGTAACAGCGCATGTTCGGCAAATATTTTCAGAAATAATAAATCCGCGCGGGTCGCATCCTGAGCGCCGACAGACACAAATTGAAATCTTTTGCAGGCGAAGGCAAGAAGCTCCCGGAGCTGTGCGAGCACCCAGGATTCGTCTTTTTTCATGGCTTTCAAGAGAATGGATGATACGGGAAAGCTGATGTGAATGCTTCCCGTGTCACATTTTGCAGCGTCTTCGATATCCTCGCGTCTGGCCCGGCACCAGCAGGTCAGGCGACAGGGAAGGTTCAGGTGGCCGATTGCCCGGAAGTCTTCCTGCTCGATTTTCCCCATGGCAGGTGTCCCGACTTCCAGTTCATCGATTCCAGTCTCTGCCAGCATGAATGCAATGGTTTCCTTGGTTCCGCGGCTGAAGGCAACGCCCGGAGACTGCTCTCCGTCCCTAAGGGTTGTATCAATCAACCATATCGAATCGCGTCCATGAGTTTTCATCAGAAAAATCCTTTTCACTGTTCCTGAGAGCCTTTCAATTATCTGCCTGGGAAGAGACCGGATCACATGTTTTATGTGCCATCATGCTTATCTCCGTAATCGCGCCTTTCAAGTCTTTCAGCGCTTCTTCCGTCGGATCGCTGCGGTAATATTTCTCGATTGAACAAATAGATTGGATATTTTCGTATTGCAGAATACGTTTTTTGAGCGTTTCATCAATCGGCATCACCCTCTCAAGACCGCAAAGCAGATCGAAATATGTATGATTGTCGGGCAAGTTATGGTGAAAATCCAAAATTGCCATAACGTAACCTGCTAAAGACATGGAGAGTAAATTGTATCGGATATC
>JAPLJE010000523.1 GCA_026388755.1 Deltaproteobacteria bacterium
GCTTTATCATCTCGGCATCTTCCAGGCTGCAGACCACCTTATTCGAAATTTTAAGATTAATTTGATTGCATCCCAGGGAAACGTCCCTCGTGAACAAGGAGATGCCTTCTTTAACAATATTCAAGGATGTCTTGCTGGCACCTATATCGATTAACGCAATAACATCTTCTTTAGTATCGTAGTTGGCCTCATAGATATTCTGAAGCGCAAAGGCATCGATATCAACCACACATGGCCGCAGACCCGATAATTCAATCAGGTTGATATACTCACTGACCAGTTCTTTTTTGGCAGCAACCAGAATCACGTCCAGTTTATTGGCGGCTACGGGGCTTTCTCCCAGAATATAGAAATCCAGATTCACATCGTTAATATCAAAAGGAATGTACTGCTCTGCCTCAATTTGAATGGTATCCTGTAGTTCTGCATCCGTCATGTTTTGCAGCTGAATTTTTTTTACAATGACTGAATAGCCGCCAATAGAGATGGCCACATTTTTTACGCTAACTTTCTGAACTGTGAACAGCTCGCGGATAGCTTCGGAAACCGTTTCCGGATCTTTGATGGCACCATCTTCAATTGCACCGTTCGGCAGGGTGATCATTCCGAACTTGTTCAGAACAAATCCATTATGTCGGGTTTCGAAAACCTCACACAACTTCAGTGTTTTTGACCCGATATCGAGGCCGATCAAGTGATTTTTTTTTGCAAATAGCATTTGACTGAGTGAAACCTATATGAGTTCAGTATATGGATATTTAGGGATGCTTCAGCCGACATTACAAGGGAGACGCTCACGATAAATGAGGTCTTCCCTCTCTACATTACTGCAAATAAACGGCCATAGCTTGACGTATCTGATATCAAATTGATTATTAAGACAAAAACTATCCTTAATTTTACAATTGCCTTTAAATTATGAATTAGTCAAGTTTTTTTTGATTCTGACTGCATAAAAATCGCAATGCAGATGATTTCCATGATCGACAGTTTCCCGGCGTTCACCATCGACTTTACCTTGACATTAAAATCAGCTTTGCCTATAATTTTCTAATGGTAGAGCTCCTTGAACTTACATGCGATCCCGCAATCAGCCAGTGCAATGGAATGGGTCAGATTGCTCAGCAACTTTTTTATACTGTTTTTGGGATCCTTGGCTCCCTCCTTTCGACTTCGAATAAGGATATCAAAACCCTCACTCCTACCTTTCCGATTTCAATACGCTGATGCCCCTGATAGAAAATGAAAAAATTAAACCCTTCAGGCTGGTCAAGATCTTTACGATTATCAGCCTCGTGGTTATATTTATCGGTGCGCTTGTTCTTAGTTTTTTGAACATCCACTGGGCAAGGGCGATGCAATTAAAAAAAAGCGAAGAATATGCCCTGGTTCTGGTTGAAAATCTGAACCATCAGGTTTTTCTGCAGTTCATCATTCCGGTTGTCCTGAAGTTTGGAAAAATCGAACTTAGCAATCCCGATCAGTTCGAAAGAATGGACACGATTGTCCGCAGTACGCTTCATAGCTTCAAAGTAGACATGGTGAATATCTATGATACCAACAATACCATTTCCTACAGTTTTGACAAACAACTAATCGGTCGGAAAAATATGGGGGGAACCGGCTACGAATACGCCATTTCCGGAACGCCGACATCCACACTGGTTCAGCGCGGAAATTTCTGGGAAATTCCAATGGGTTTTCCCAAGGAAAGCCGCCTGACAACTTTTGCGCCGATTCGGGCTGAACGGCAATTTTTGCGCATTTCCGGGCCTGTTCTGGGGGTAGTGGAGATTGTTCAAGATATTTCTGAGGATTATCAAACCATACTCAGTTTCCAGCTATTGGTGATTGCCACCTGCATCGCGGTCATGAGTATTCTGATAGGCGTTCTGATTTATGTGGTTCA
>JAPLJE010000153.1 GCA_026388755.1 Deltaproteobacteria bacterium
CTCCTTATTATTCTTGCTGGAACCGTATAAAGTCAGAATCTGAATGACCGTGTCATTCGCAGCGTGAAACATGCGGGTATGTCCCGATGTTAATTGCTTCCATGGCGAAAAGGTTTAGCGATAACGCAACAGACGGACTTTTACGCAGTCATCAGTCTTCGAGCAGCGTAACATCTAATCCCAGGCTCATCAATTCATTGGTCAGGACTTTAAATGATTCGGGGATACCGGGTTCAAGCGAATTCTGACCTTTTACGATCTTTTCATACATTCGGGTTCTTCCGGCCATGTCATCGGATTTCACCGTTAAAAATTCCTGAAGCGCATGGGAAGCCCCATATGCCTCCATTGCCCACACTTCCATTTCACCCAGACGCTGGCCTCCGAACTGAGCTTTACCCCCCAGTGGCTGCTGTGTAACCAATGAATACGGGCCAATGGATCTGGCATGAATTTTATCGTCAACCAGGTGATGGAGCTTCAGCATATACATGGTTCCGACCGTGATCTTTTCCTTGAAAGGCTCGCCGGTCCGCCCGTCATACAAGGTGCTTTGGGCGGACCTATCCAGTCCGGCCTCCTGAAGTAAATCCTTGATTTCCTTTTCCTTGGCCCCGTCAAAAACCGGCGTCGCCATGGGAACTCCCTGCTTGAATTGTGCGGCGAAACCGAGCAGCTCATCATCGGACATGCCGACAACCCGATTTCGAATTTCGGAATCTTCTTGCATGGGGGATGAAAATATTTTGGCGAATTTTCCCCGAAGATCGCTTAACTTCTTTTGCTCAACCAGGCGGTTGATCTGGTCGCCCAGACCTTTTGCCGCAAAGCCCAGGTGAATCTCGAGAACCTGCCCCACATTCATCCGAGAAGGCACGCCCAGCGGATTCAATACCATGTCCACCGGGGTTCCATCAGCAAAATAGGGCAGATCTTCCTGAGGCAAAATCCGGGAAACAACGCCTTTATTTCCATGGCGGCCAGCCATTTTATCCCCTACAGAGAGTTTGCGCTTCATGGCCACATACACTTTAACCATTTTAATCACACCAGGAGCCAGGTCGTCTCCTTTTTCAAATCGCGTGGCCTGTCTTTCAAAATTGTTCCGGCACTGCGCGCACTGTTCCCGGTATTGTTCAAGAAGCTGATGAATCTGCTCAGAGATTTCCGGACTGTTCAGCACAATTCCCTCAAGCTGATCCACGGAGATATCTGCGATCATGTCCTGATCAATCGGCACACCTTTGGGAATCAGAATCTTCTTTCCTTTTTTAAACGGCGTGCTGCAAACCTGACCCTTGAGCAGGCTGGATACCCTCGACTGAACAACTTCCTTAATCACCAGAAGCTCGTCTTTCATGTCCCGTTCCAGAAAAGCGATTTCACTGTCTTCAATGTTCCGTGTCCGGTCGTCTTTGTCCACACCTCTTCTGGAGAAGATCTTGGCATCAATCACAATTCCCTGAATCCCCGGAGGCACCCTCAAGGACGTATCCTTGACATCTCCAGCCTTTTCACCGAATATGGCCCGAAGAAGCTTTTCTTCGGGAGAGAGCTGAGTTTCACCCTTGGGCGTGATTTTGCCGACCAGAATATCGCCGGGCACAACCTCTGCACCCAGCATGATGATCCCACTCTCATCCAGATTTCTCAGGGCGTCTTCCCCGACATTTGGAATATCGCGGGTAATTTCCTCTTTGCCCAGCTTTGTGTCCCTGGAAACCACTTCAAACTCTTCGATATGAATGGATGTATAGACGCCTTCCCGAACCAGCCGTTCACCCACGAGAATGGAATCTTCAAAATTGTACCCGCCCCAGGGCATAAATGCCACCGTCACGTTCTTGCCCAGTGCCAGCTCTCCCATATCTGTGGCGGGTCCATCAGCGATCACTTCTCCAGCCTTGACGTGCTGCCCTCTTTTGACAATTGGCCGGTGATTGAAACACGTGTTCTGATTGGATCGGATAAATTTAAACAGATTGTAGATGGTAACCGGCTTATCGGTATCCTGAACCATCATATCGTGCCGGACAACGATGCGATCCGCTTCAACATCCTCGACAACGCCATCCCGCTTTGCAACAACAGCCACGCCCGAATCCTTGGCCACTACCCCTTCGA
>JAPLJE010000670.1 GCA_026388755.1 Deltaproteobacteria bacterium
CTGGCGGCATCTGGCTTTCAGTATTTTGGAAAAATCCCTGGTTCTTGCCGGAACAACGGCATTCATTGCCGGATACGTGACCCTTCAGTCAGAATCAGCCGAAATTTCAAAGTGGAGAATCGCTCCGGATTTTCTGTGGCTTTGGCTTTTGACCCGGTGGGGACTGGCAGTCATTCAGACATGGAACCGGCTGCCGTTGCCGTCAATTCCGCCAAGGATCAGTAAAAAACTTTGTTTTGGACTTCGAAGTATCCGGTTATTCGGTATCCTGTATCTGGGGCTGGAATGGTTTCTGGATGGAAGCGGAAGCATCCTGATTCTGGCACGGATGTTATTTGGCATCGGCCTGCTGACAGGGTATATCCGTTTATGGAAAACTTTAAAACCTCATGTTCCCGCTTTTTCCGACAGATTTCTCCAGATCCGCCCTATTGTGGCAGGGACCGGATATGCGATTGCTGGTCTCGGGCCTGTTCTGGAACTGATCGGCTATGGATATCTGGCCATTTACTGGTACACATCCTGGGGCATTACCATAATCGCCTGTTGCTGGGGCGGAATATTGATGATGTCGCTTTGGGAATGGCAGCAGGATCTTAATAAACTAAATTCGTCTGATTCAGGCAAGCAGGCATCCGATCGTTACACGCTGCAGTGGTTGTCCATGAGAGTGTTGTGGGCAACCTTGTTTCCGGTTTTTTTCATCGCCATTCTGATGGCCTGGGGCGCTAAAAATGCCGTGGTCATTGGTTTTTTTAGAATCATCAATTACCCGATTCCCATCGGCGATATGCAGTTCAGCCTTCTGGGAGTTATCTATTCGGCGCTGATGCTTTTACTCACCCACCTGTCCATCCACTTGTGGCGCAGAATGCTGCGGGAAAAATTCCTGTCCGGAAGCGGCATGGACACCGGACTGAAAGACTCCATTACCACCATCAGCATCTACCTGATCTGGACCATCGGCATCTTCATATCGCTTCGAATGATTGGGGTCAGTTCAACATCCCTTACCGTGGTTTTCGGCGCGCTCAGCATCGGGCTCGGCTTCGGGCTTCAGAATATTTTCAACAATTTTATCAGCGGCATTATTCTGCTCTTCGAACGGCCCATTCAGATCGGAGATGCTGTTGAAATCAGCGGGGTTTGGGGCGTTGTCCAGAAAATCAATGTTCGCTCAACCCTGGTTCAAACCTATGACAATGCCTCTTTGATTATTCCCAATTCAGAGTTTATCAGCAACAAGGTCATCAACTGGAGCTTTAAGGACCACCGCATCCGCAGGGTCATTACCGTTGGGGTGGCTTATGGATCTGACACGGCATTGGTATCTGATACCCTTAAGGAAATTGCCGGAAAAGCGCAGTGGGTTTTAAAAACTCCGGAACCCGATGTCCTATTTTCCGATTTTGGAGACAGCGCGCTGATCTTCAAGCTTCGCGTCTGGACTCTGGTTGACCACATGGTCAAAGCTGAAACGCACATCCGATTTGAAATAGAGCGGCTTTTTCGGGAACGTCACATCGAAATACCTTTTCCGC
>JAPLJE010000238.1 GCA_026388755.1 Deltaproteobacteria bacterium
TCCCGAGCCGCCGCAGCCTGCGGGGTTCGGGTTCATCCGATTGGCGCCATCAGCAAATCCCTTGAAGGCAATTCCTTGAGTGAATTTGGCGAGCTCAAAGAAGCAGGTGCCATAGCCGTATCAGACGACGGCAAGCCCGTGATGAACAGCCTTCTGATGCGCCGGGCAATGGAATATGCCAGCGGCCTGGGCCTAATGGTTATCTCCCATTGTGAGGATATGGGACTGGCGCATGGCGGGGCCATGAACGAGGGGACCATTGCCACCCGAATGGGGCTTCCGGGCATTCCCAATGCTGCTGAAACAATCATGGTGCTTCGGGACATTGCCCTTTGCGAACTCACCGGCGCCAGGCTTCACATAGCGCATGTCAGCGCCTTGGAATCGGTTCGAGCCATTCGGGAAGCCAAACGAAACGGCATTCCGGTTACTGCGGAAACCGCCCCTCACTATTTTACCCTTACCGATGATGCGGTTCGGGAATACAGTACCCATGCCAAAATGAACCCGCCGCTACGCACGCAAAAAGACGTTGACGCCATTTGCGAAGGGCTTCGCGATGGCACCCTGGATGTGATCGCCACGGATCACGCCCCGCATTCCCCGGTTGAAAAGGATGTCGAGTTCGATCAGGCAGCCAACGGCATTATCGGACTTGAAACCTCTCTGGCACTGGGTCTGCGGCTGGTTGAATCTGGGGTTTTATCCCTGGCCTGCCTCATTGAAAAAATGTCCACCCAGCCTGCCAGAATCCTCGGCCTGACATCCGGGCTGAAAATCGGTGCGATCGCGGATATTACCGTCATTGATCCGGACAGGATATGGACGGTAGATGCAGGCCGGTTCCAATCCATCAGCCGCAATACTCCCTTTGACGGGTGGACCCTGAAAGGAAAAGCCGTGCTCACCATGGTGAACGGCGCCGTTGTTTTTGAGGAAAGACCGAATACCTGAGCCGCAACCCTATGCCTTACGCCACTCCCCATATCCTGATTGCAGACGATGAACTCAGCATGCGTGAGCTGCTGGAATACATGCTCACCAAAGAAGGGTACCGGGTTTCCTGCGCTGAAAATGGCCGCAAAGCCATCGCAATGATCGAAAGCACCCCATTTGATCTGCTGATCTGCGATATCCGTCTGGGAGACATTTCCGGCCTGGAAGTCCTGAAAGCCACAAAAAAAATCAACCCCCAAACCGTGGTGATCATGATTTCCGCATACACCACAACGGAAACAGCGGTTGAATCCATGAACGAGGGGGCATTTGATTTTGTTCCCAAGCCCTTTAACAACCAGGAACTCAAACAAACCATCTCCAATGCCCTGACCTTAAAGACCGTTGAGGATGAAAAGCTCAGCCTGGATGTCGCCCTGAAAAAGACGCTTCATTTTGGAAAAATCATCGGCAACTCCCCAAAAATGCAGACCATCTATGACATGATCCGTCAGGTGGCCAAAACCACCACCAACATTCTGCTGACCGGAGAAAGCGGAACCGGAAAGGAACTGGCGGCCCGGGCCATTCACGATGAAAGCGACCGCAGCGATAGGCCTTTTGTTGCGGTCAACTGCGGCGGCATTCCGGAAACCCTGATGGAAAGCGAACTTCTTGGCTATAAAAAAGGCGCATTTACCGGCGCCAACCAGGATAAAA
>JAPLJE010000787.1 GCA_026388755.1 Deltaproteobacteria bacterium
CGGCCTCACTTAAGGGACTACGAACTCCCAGCTCCCGTGCGGCAAGGCTGCCCGGGCGGTAATCCTTGCCGTCGTCCGCATTCTCCCCATCGGCAATTATGGTATACCCGTGTTGACCGGCGATGGTCATCAGTGCCTCATACCGGTATTTTTTACAGATGTAGCATCTCTCGGGAGGATTTTGTACAAACTCGGGAATCCGCATTTCATGGGTTTCCACCACGATATGCCGAACACCGATTTGCCGGGTAAGCCTGAGGGCATCTTCATGTTCCCCCCGAGGTGTGGTTTCAGACCGGGCGGTTAAGGCAATTACGGCGTCTTTAAGAACATCAGCAGCAACCCGAAGCACAAGCGTGCTGTCAACCCCGCCGGAGTAGGCAATGGCAACCTTCCCCATTTTTTTCAGGATTTCTTTTAACACCGGATAATCACTATTTTGCAATTGATCGATATCGTTCATGGGGTTTTTTCGTTCCCTATTTTCAATCAGTCAACATCGCAATGGATGCCGGATCAAGTCCGGCAAGACGGGAGAACTTTGGTCTGTCCATTTCACTATATTAACAATCGATTTCAGACTTTAGGTATAATTTGACAAGCTCCATTTTACATGCCCTCATCAAGGAAATCAAACGTGATATGGAGGGATTCCATGCCGGCTTTAAGAAAATGTCGACATGGCGCTCTGTGGCATCGGCAATATACGGCAGTTAGATGCCTTTTGTTCGGTACGGTGTCCATCTTCAGAACGGTTATCTGGAACGCCTGACCAGGATATGCCTTGAAATCCCGATTGATATTGGTGTAACATATCATTCGCATGTGATATTTATCAGCGCAGTATCAGAAAATGGAGGATGGATGATCAATACCCGATTGGATGGAAAACTTCAAAATCAGGGGTTCACCCTGATCGAACTCATGGTCGTTATTGTCATTCTGGGGATATTGGCCATGTACATTGCCCCCAAAATCATGGGTCGGCCAGAAGAAGCCCGCCAGGTAAAGGCCAAAGTGGATATTGCCAGCCTGGAAACCGCCCTTAAGCTGTATAAACTGGATAACGGAATGTATCCAACCACAGAGCAGGGTCTTCAGGCTCTGGTCAGCCAGCCCCAAACCGAACCCGCTCCCAGAAACTGGAAAAAAGGGGGATACCTAGAAAAAGGAAAAGTTCCCAAAGATCCCTGGGGAAATGCCTTTGTTTATCTTTGTCCGGGCATCCATGGCGAGTATGATATTATCTCATACGGAGCAGATGGCGCCCCTGGAGGTGTGGATCATAACCGGGATATTCAAAGCTGGGATCTGGATTGACAGCAATGATAGAATCAGATGGGCTGTCGGCATCCGGCGGATTTACCCTTATGGAACTGATTGTCGTCACCTGTCTTCTCAGCATGTTTCTGATGTTCTCCATTCCCCGGCTGCAGTCCGTGATGCCGACGGATCATCTTAATGCAACGGTTCGGTGGATGATTTTTACGATGTCTGAACTTAAAAATATTGCGGTTCAAAACAATCGTTTTTATACCCTGCACCTGGATATGGACCATCGCCTGATTTGGATTTCCCATGAAGCAATGACAGATGCTGAAA
>JAPLJE010000139.1 GCA_026388755.1 Deltaproteobacteria bacterium
CCCGTGTATTGGAACGGATCTCCGCCGGTGTCCCTTCGGCAATTTTCTCGCCGTAATCCATGACACAAATATGTTCCGAGATATTCATAACCACGCGCATATCGTGTTCGATGAGCAGAATCGTGATGCCCTTTTCATCCCGGATGCGCCGAAACAGACGGGTGACATCCTCTGTTTCCTGCGGGTTCATGCCGGCGGCAGGTTCGTCGAGCAGCAGCATGAGCGGGTCGGCGGCCAGGGCCCGGGCAATCTCCAGCCGGCGCTGACCGCCATAGGGCAGATTCTTGGCAAGCTCGTTGCCAACCCCTTTCAGGCCTACGTATGTCATCAGTTCTTCGGCTTTATGTTCCGATTCATCTTCTTCTTTTTTGAAGTAAGGCAAATGAAAGAGGGTGTCAATGGGCGACTGCTTCAGGTGAACATGCATGCCCACCAGAATGTTTTCGATGACCGACATATTGCCGAAAAGGCGGATATTTTGGAAGGTGCGGGAAATCCCGCGCGAGGCAATCTGGTCGGGCCTCAGCCCATGCAAGGATTTGCCGTTGAAGGAGATCCGGCCTTCATCGGGGTGATAGATGCCGGTCAACGTATTGAAAAAAGTGGTCTTTCCGGCGCCGTTGGGGCCGATGATGCTGGCAATCCGGCCCGGGTCCAGCTTGAAGTTGACGTTATTGACGGCGATCAGACCGCCAAAACGCTTAACGATGTTTTCTGTTTCAAGTAGTGCCATGGTTCTTTATATCTTATCCCCCGTTCTCGGCTTCGTTGCGAGCAAGCTCACGTTTACGGCGCTGGGACGGGATCAGGCCTTCCGGACGAAATATCATCATCAGGATCAGAATCAACCCGAACAACAGACGCTGGTATTTGGCCGGGTCGAGCTGAGTGGACAGGTTGGCCCACGCAAAGTTGATGATCGGAATGACCGCATCGCTCTGGCGGAGCTGACTCAAATACAATGAGAGGCCCTGGAGGACCTGCAGGTTCAGGATCGTGACCGTTGCCGCACCCAGAATCACGCCGGGGATGCTGCCCGAACCCCCCAGGATAACCATCGACAGAACGCCGATGGACTGCATGAATGAGAACGATTCCGGACTGATGAAGGTGCGGCTTCCAGCAAGCAGGACACCCATGACCCCGGCAAAAGAGGCGCCGACGGCAAATGCGGCCAGTTTCATCCTGACCAGCGGAATGCCCATCGCAATCGCAGCGGTTTCGTCTTCGCGAATTGCTGTCCAGGCCCGACCGATTTTCGAGTCGTCAAGGCGCCGGGTCACAAAGGCAATAATGATAATAACCGCCAGCGCAAGCAGGTAGAACATGACATTATACATGTCGGCCGGGCTGACTTCATGACCGACGATGCTGCCGAAAAGCGTGTTGAATCCATCAACGGCCGACTGCGGCATGGTTGGCCGCTGGATCGGGGTGATCCCCTGCGGGCCGTTGGTGAAATTGAGCGGTTTGTCCAGGTTGTTTGCCAGAACGCGGATTACCTCTCCAAAGCCCAGGGTCACGATGGCCAGGTAGTCGCCGCGCAGCCGCAGGACCGGTGTGCCGAGCAGAATACCGGTCAGAGCCGCGACAAGGATCGCGGCGAACATGAACAGATAAAAGGCATCACCCGGCAGCAGAAACGGCAGATTGGACGGCTGGGTTCCCGGTGCGAAGTGGAGAACATAAAACTGCTGGGAGCCGAAAAAAGCCCACAGATAGGCCCCGACAGCATAGAATGCCACGTATCCCAGATCGAGAAGACCAGCAAAACCGACCACGATATTCAAACCCAGCGCGAGGGCTGCAAATACGCTGATCTGGAAGATCACTTCCAGGTAAAAGATATTCCTGACACCCACCACCGGGAAAATAAACAAGGTCAGGACCGCACAGACGATTAGCTTGAAGCGGCGATACGTCTTGAAATAATAAAGTGTGAAAAACGAGGTAATCAACACCAGAAAGGCCAGATTCGAACGCGGGC
>JAPLJE010000232.1 GCA_026388755.1 Deltaproteobacteria bacterium
GCATTCCCGAAGTGGACGCCCTGTTCGGCCCGGTTCTGGGCCGCCCCAAAACCGCCATGTTTAAGACCACCGCCTTGGTGGGTCTGGATACCATGGGACATGTTGCCGGCAACACCTACAATCTGGTTGTAAACGATGAAGCCAGAGACAGCTTTGTGATTCCGGATTTTGTCAAGAAAATGATCGAAAAGAAGTATCTGGGAAACAAAACCCAGGGTGGATTTTACAAAACCGATCTGACCCCCGAATGGAAAAAAATTCGAAAAGTCATTGATCCAGTCACCCTGGAATATGTGGAATACGCCCCCGCGGACTTCCCCTGTCTGGCCGAAGCCAAGAATGCCAAGACCCTTGCCGATAAAATGAAATGCGTGCTGTACGGCGATGACAAAGGCGCCCGCTATGCCTGGAAAGCCCTTGCCCACAACCTGATATATTCGGCCAACCGGATTCCGGAGATTTCCGACACCATCGTAGAAATAGATAATGGCATGAAATGGGGCTTTAATTTCACCATGGGCCCGTTTGAAACCTGGGACGCCATCGGACTCGTCGAGTCCGTTGCTAAAATGGAAAATGACGGACTTTCGGTTCCGGCCGTCATTAAAAGAATGATCGCATCCGGTCATGCCGCATTCTATAAAACCGAGGTCGGCAAGGTCCAGTACTATGATTTCGCTTCCGAGTCCTACAAGGACGTCCAGATCAGTGGCAATGTGATCTCCCTGGCATCCCTGAAAGCCGCTGGTAAAGTTGTCAAAACCTGCAAATCCGCATCCCTAGTGGACATTGGAGACGGCGTCTTTTGCTGTGAATTCCACACCAAAATAAACGCCATCAACGGCGAGATTGTTCAGTTCATGGGGGAATGCACGGACTATGTGGACGCCAATGGCGTTGGCCTTGTTATCGGCAACCAGGCTGGCGGCATGCCCGGAGCATTTTCAGCGGGCGGAGACCTGTCCTTCATGTCCGCCCTGGCCAAAGAAGGGAAATACGCTGAAATCGATGCGTTTCTGGCCCAGGCTCAGGCAGGAATGCAAAAAGCCAGATATTCCAGTTTTCCGATTGTGGCCGCGCCCTATGGCATGACCCTTGGCGGCGGATGCGAAGTGTGCCTGGGAACTGCCGACAGGATCGTCGCCCATGCAGAGCTTTATATGGGGCTGGTGGAAATCGGCGTGGGGCTTTTGCCCGGCGGCGGGGGATGTCTGAACCTGTGGAAAAAAATGACGGCAAATATTCCCGAATCCGCTACGGATGTGGATCTGGCCAAATTCTTTGTCCCGACCTTCATGGCCATTGCCATGGCCAAAGTGTCTACATCGGCTGCCGAGGCCCGGACAAATGGTTTCCTGGGTCCCAATGACCGGATCATCTTTAACCGGGATTATCTGATCGGCGAAGCCAAAAAAGAGGTTCTGAAAATGGTGGATGAAGGTTATGCACCGCCTGCCAAACGCCCGATCAAGGTATTCGGCGAAGCAGCCCAGGGTATGATCAATGCCGAGCTCTTCAATATGGAAAACGCCAAATTCGTCAGCGAATATGATGTGTTTTTAGCCAAACGCATTGCTTTTGTCATCAGTGGCGGAGAAGTGCGAACCAACAGCGAAGTGGATGAAGAAACCATCCTCAAGCTGGAACGCGATGCGTTTATTGATTTCTGGAAACAGGAAAAAACCGTTGCCAGAGTTGACCACATCCTGAAAACCGGCAAACCGCTCAGAAATTAAGAATAGGAGGATACCACCATGAGAGATGCATATATCGTTACATCCGTCAGAACCCCGGGATGCCGGCGAAGCAAGGGGGGATTCAAA
>JAPLJE010000281.1:0-17526 GCA_026388755.1 Deltaproteobacteria bacterium
CTCCTCCTCTTCGGGAACACAAGGAGGATATTCCAGTCCTGGTCGATTGCTTTATCAAGGAAGCATCGAGCAGAATGCACAAAGAGGGCATTGGGTTAAGCCGGGGTGCTCTGGAACGCCTAAAAAATTACAATTGGCCGGGCAATGTCCGGGAGCTTAAAAACTGCATTACCCGTGCAGTGGCCATGGTGGAATCGGATGTGATTCAAACCGAAGACATTCGCCTCGAAGAGTCTTCCGAGGAACTGCCGATCATCATGATGGAGCCACCACACACTCCGTCAAAAACCCAGGGCCGCAGTCGTTCACAAGAACCCTCTCATGCCGATATTTCGGACTTGAGCAAGAGACAGCAAAAAGCTTTTCCCGCGATTCTTCAAAAAGGCGGAATCACCCGCCAGGAATACCAAAAACTGATCGGAGCGGAACTGCCAACCCGCACGGCCCAATACGATCTGCAGGATCTGGTTAAAAAAGGTTTCTTGATAAAGTCCGGAAATGGACCTGCAACGCGATATTATCCCGCAAAATTTAGCTGATTTACGCGCAACAGTATCGCGACATAGCGCCGGAAAAATCGGTAGGCATCCGCGTTAATTACTTTTCACTATGCCGAATAAAATCTGATATCTTTGTATATTCTATCTGTTGCAACGATCCAGTTGCGCAACCAGAACGTAAGCAAGGAGTATTCCCCTTGTATCTGGTTAAATAATTGCATGTCAGCAAAGAATTACTATCAGGAATTCACTCAATTTGATCCGAGGAAAAGGCTCCACATGAATAATTCTCTCAATCGTTAATCCATTTTTGATAAAGAGGCCCTATGCTGCTTGGCAAAATCAAATCGTTGTTTCAACCTAAGCGGAAAATAAAGCTTTCCCGGGATGACATTCAGGCCATTTTTCGTACCAAGTATGTCAACTTCAAGATTCTGCTGGACTCGAATTCAGAGTTGTTAAAAATTATTTCGGAAATTGAGGAAAAGCTGCGCGGCGAAACCATATTTGGGATGTCATTTATCCGATCGCAGACACTGCGTGCGCTATTTCATGCCGGAAGAATGATCCGCAGCTTTGAAAGCCTCTCCGGCCGACCGTCTTCCGCACTGTCGGCTGTTCTGGATCAGATTCATCAAAACATCCAGCAGGAACAGGAGATCCAACCCGCGCCGAAAATCCCCGAATATATTTTGCCGTACGATCGCATCACAAAGGAAATGACCGAGGCCGTCGGAGGCAAAAGCGCCAATTTGGGAGAAATTCTGAACCGTGTTCATCTGCCCATTCCCAGGGGATTTGCGATAACGACGACGGCGTTTGAAGGGTTTATCCAGTCAAAGGGACTGGTTGAGGAAATTCGGAAGCGAAAAATGGAACTGGATATCATCGCCCCGGAAACTATTGTCAGTGTCAGCGAAAACATTGAACAACTGCTGACCCAGGCAGATCTTCCGGAAGATATCGAAGCAGCTATTCTTGATGCATACCATCAGGCATTCGATCCCGTGCAGGGGACTGTCCTTGTCGCCTTGCGAAGCAGCGCTATTGGCGAGGACAGCGAGATGTCATTTGCCGGGCAATATCTTTCTGTCCTGAATGTACCTGAAAATAACATAATTCAGGAATTCAAACGCATCATCGCAAGCCTGTTTACTGCAAGAGCCATTTCATATCGCCAGCACATGGGGATTCCGTTTGAAGATGCTGCCATGAGCGTGGCATGTCTGGAGATGGTCCCTGCCAGCGTCAGTGGCGTCATGTACAGCAGCCATCCCTTCAACGTTCATGAAAACAACATCATCATCCAGGCTGTCTGGGGTTTGGGCCCTTATGTGGTGGATGGTATCATCACACCGGATTCATATACACTTTCAAAGAGTGATCCGCCTCAAATTCTGGAAAAGAAGATATCTTGCAAATCCGTTAAATTGGTCTCCGGAAAGAAGGGATATCTTGCTGAGGAGACTGTCGACGTGAACCTCCAGAATCAGCCCTGTCTGACCCAGGAACAGGCTGGTCTACTGGCGTCCTATGCCACCCGGCTTGAAAATCATTTTCAGTGCCCGCAGGATATCGAATGGGCGATAGATGATAAAGGGCAGATCCGGATTCTTCAAACCCGGCCATTGAGAAGAAACCAGGTCAATGCAGAAGGGTACGCGACATCTTCTGAACCATTGCCCGGCTATTCTGTGATTCTGGAAGGTGGGAGTGTCGCCTGTCCGGGAGTGGGCTATGGCCCGGCTTACCATGTTCGTTCTGAAGCTGACTTGATGGCGTTTCCGGAAGGCGGGATATTGATTGCTTCCTACTCATATCCCCAGTACGTTCTGGTGATGCAAAAAGCGCAGGCCCTTGTGACTGATTTTGGGAGCATTACGGGGCATATGGCCTCTCTTGCCAGGGAATTCAAGGTGCCTGCGCTCTTGAACGCCAAAACAGCCACTACAACCATTATGAACGGCACGATGATTACCGTGGATGCCTATTCCGGAAGGGTTTACGAAGGAAAAGTGGATAAACTTCTTGAAATGAGAATAGAAAAAAAATGGTTTATGAAGGATACGCCGGTTTATAATCTGCTGCGAAAGCGAGCCGATCTGATTCTCCCGCTCAACCTGATCGATCCGAAATCTCCCCAGTTTATACCCGACAACTGTAAAACCATTCATGATATCATGCGGTATATCCATGAAAAATCTTATGGTGAAGTTTTTCAAATCAGCGATATGGCCTCGGATCGCGGGAGCATGTCTGTTCGTCTGAAAGCCCCGCTTCCGCTGGATCTGTACATCATCGATCTGGGCAATGGCATGTCAGAGGATGCATTTCATTCATCATCGGTTACCGTGGATCAAATTACCGCAATTGCCTTTAACGCGCTGCTCAGGGGAATGCTTCGAAAGGATCTGAAGGCGATGGAACCCCGGCCCATTGAGCTGAAAGGGCTGTTCTCCGTCATGAGCCAGCAGATGCTTGCTCCCCCAAACCGGGCTACCGAAAGGTTCGGAGATAAAAGCTATGCCATTATTTCGGATAAATACCTGAACTTCAGCTCCCGCGTGGGATATCATTACAGTATCCTGGATACATACTGCGGCCAGACGCCGACAAAAAATTACATTAACTTCCAGTTCAAAGGCGGCGCGGCTGATGATGTCCGCAAAAACCGGCGTGTCCGGTCCATAGAAAAAATACTCGGGGCGCTGGGTTTTCTGGTCGAATCACAAGGGGATAGGGTGACCGCAAGATTTGCCAAAGAAAAGCCTGCGGTTATTGAAGAGAAATTGGATTACATCGGCCGCCTGATCAGCCGTCAACCACCTGGCGGAATGCTTTTTACAGGGAAACTACAGTCTGGAGACCAAACGGGAATCTTGAATAGACGAAAAAGTAAGGTTCTGATTACGGTTTACTGCTTACCGTTTACGTTTTTTCCTTCCCGCTCCGTTTTCCGCTCGTGAGCCAGGGTGATCCTATCCATCAATTCCTCGGTGTCACAGGGCTTCAACAGATAGTCATTTACGCCAAAGTTCATGATTTCAACGGCAGTATCCAGGAACACATGACCCGATAAAACAATGACCTCAGCCTTGCATCCCTGTTCACGCATTTGTCGGAGAACATCCACACCGCTCATTCCCGGCATTTTTATATCCAGAAGCACCACGTCGATGTTCCGGGTTTGTAGAAACTCCAGGGCTTCTTCTCCCCGACCGATGCCAAAAGCCTGAATGCCTCTGGCCTGAAGCCGTCTTACCAAAACCGACCGAAACCCATCTTCGTCGTCCACAATCAACACGCTGGGCATTTCAGACATGTAAAATCCTTTTCTTCGAAACCCTCTTTAGCGGGAATATCTATAACTTATTCGACGTAAACTTTCTGTCCCGGAAAAATTTTACTCCCCGATGATAGATTGTTTATGCTTAAAAATCGATCAATCGGCATATTGTGGCTGGAAGCAATGGTGAAGGCATTTTCGCCTTTCTTGACCATATACTTCTTCAAGCCGGTTTCAACGGCAGCGGTTTTGGTTGGCTCTGGGATGGTAAGGCTCTGGCCAATGGCGATATTGAAGGATGTAAGTTTATTGACCTCCTGAATTCTTTTCGTTGTTACCCCATAGCGGTTGGCAATATTGAAGAGTGAATCGCCGCTTTTGACCACATGGGTGACGACTCGAACCGGAACAGGCTTCTTGGCCATTGCGTGTTTTGCAGGGGCAGGACTTTCTTTTGCAGAAGGGGACGGCGCCTTTGCAAGTGTGGACGAAGCCTTTGTAGAAGAGGGCTGCGCCTTTGCAAGAGTGGAGGAAGCCTTTGCAGGAGAGGATGGCGGCTTTGGTGGGGGGACCAGCAGAACCATGCCGGGTTTGATTTTTGCGGATTTTTTTAATTTATTGGCCTGTATAATGTTTTGTTGACTTGTTTGATACAGTTTGGCCAAAGATGCCAGTGTTTCTCCGCGCTTGACCTTATGGGAAGCCGGCTTCTCCTGCGCAACGTCTTCCGGCGTCAAGCCATTGGTTTCCGGGATATCGTCAAGTTGGGATAACAGCATATCCGATGCACCCTGCGGAATTTTAAACGGGTAATTGTCGCCGGGGATGATGCCGTATCTCAGTTCAGGATTCAGCCGTTTAAGGGTGGATTCCTCTATTCCGGTCGAATTGGCAATGCTTTTGAGTTGAAGTTGTCGGGAGACCGAAACAGTTTCAAATTCCAGCGGTGGTTCCGGATGGATATCTGTCAGGCCGTACTGCTTCGGGTTTTGTATGATATGAAGGGTTGCCTGAAACCGGGGGACATAGCGGGCGGTCTCGCGGGGCAGTTTTTCATAAAGATCCCAGAAATTATCCAGGTAATTGATGCTCTGCATGTTAATGGTCCGAAGTACCCGGCCTTCCCCGCAGTTATAGGCAGCCAGAACCGTTTCCCAGTCGCCGAAAAGATGGTGAAGTTCCTTCAAATACAAAATAGCCGCTTTTGTGGATTTATAAGGATCCAGCCGTTCATCCACGTATTTGTCGCGGGAAAGACCGAATCGATAACCGGTTGAGGGAATAAATTGCCATAATCCCAAGGCCCTGGCCGGCGACAATGCCTTGACGTTATAGCCGCTTTCTATCAGCGGCAACCATGCCAGCTCAAGCGGAAGCCCTTCCTTGGCCAGTTCAGCCTCGATGTATTTTCGGTAACGTCCTGAACGCTGATAGGCGTTGATAAAAAAATCTTTTTCACATCCCGTGGTCAGGGACTCGATTTCCGCCTTCACATAATCGTTCATGACCATGGGAATGGCGTTGAGGCTGCCTTTCGCTACGACATTCCGCGACCCGTATATATCCTGAATTCGACGGGTTATCAGATATCGAAGGTCTTCTTTCTGCTGAATGAGCCGGGGCCGGTTAAACGTGTCCACCTTGATAATCAGGGCATAAGCTTGATCCAACGCCGAAATGGCATTTTCAAGCTGGCCTTTCAGCCAGTAATCCTGAGCCAGCTGACAGAAGTCCAGAGCTTCATCCAGAATGTTCTGATTTTTGATTCCGAAATTGATGCGATCGCCTTGTTTATCATCGTTTTCAGCTGCATCAACATCGGCCAAGTCATCCAGTTCAGCATCTTCGGATATGCGATAAGAGGCGGGCGAACGGCGGCCAAATACGGGATCACAAGCGATTTTGGGTGAATCAAGGTTGGATGTTCCCGGTTGTGCCGAAGAGAATCCCTGAGACTGATGCGCGCAGCCGTTCAGCCAAAATGAGAGAATCCCGATAACGAGCATTGAAACATATCTATATTCTTTCAAATATTCTTCCTCATTTAATATTCATGTTGATAAATCAGGGTCTAATACGTATGGTTAATGCTGAATTTAAGAAAACCATCAATTGTTTATTATTATTGAATTACAAAATCCTTTGATCTGTGTCAAGATTTATCCTCCGGAGGATGTGTCCTGAGATAGTAAGGAATGTACTTATGTGGAAGCCAGTAAGCCTGAGAACTCGAGTCTACGCCATATTGTTCACGCTCGTTGTCGTCACATTCATGGGCAGCATGATTATGGTGTGGTATACCTTCCGGATGGAAGAGATATTGACAGTCATTACCGAAAAGCATCTACAGTCTTTCCAGGCAGCTGAATCCCTGGAAACCGCTCTGGTAAACCAAAAAGGATTCGTGTCCTATTTTTTTCTGGACGGTGATCCGGAATGGCTTCGGCAGCTTGGGGAATACCGGCAGATTTTCAAGGAAAGACTGAATGCAGCCAGACATTTGGCGGACACCGATATTCAGCTGGAGGCAATTGACCGGATTGACCATGAATACAGCGCCTATATTTCCGCTAAAGACCGTGTCATCGCGTTTTATAAGGACGGCGACAAAGAAAACGGTTTCAAACTGCACAAAGAAGTTCGCTATCTATTTTTTACCATTCTGGATTTGTGTGAACAGTACAAAGAAATGCAGGTTGATCGAATCCATAAATTCTGGAACCGCTTCGCAAGCTTGCCGGGGAGGCCAGTCGCATGGGGACATCTGCTGCCTCACAGAATGAAATCAAATCCCTCAGTCACAGCGTCCACGATCTGATCGATGATGTGGATCAGACCCACTCCGAACTCCAGAAAAGCCGCGAAACCCTGCTTCAGGCCGAAAAAATGGCGCTGGTCGGAAAGCTAGCTGCCGGCATGGCCCACAGCATTCGAAATCCATTCACCTCTGTGAAAATGCGCATGTTTTCTCTGGGCCGCACCCTGAAGTTGACGGAAACGCAAAAANNTTTCTCAGGAAATCCGACATATTGACACCATTGTTCAGAATTTTCTGGAATTTTCCCGGCCTCCGAAGCTTAAAATGCAGCAGGTCAGCCCTTCGGTAATCGTTGATCTGGTCGTTCAGCTTCTGGAACACCGCCTAATCTCTTATGAAGTCCGCATCGAAGTCAATCGAAAACGCCCGTTGCCGCAGATTCCGGCAGACCCGGAACAGATTAAAGAAGTCCTGGTCAATCTCGTGGTGAATGCCTGTGAAGCCATGAAAAAAGGGGGGCAGATCGTTATTTCTGAAGAAGAAACCAGTGAAAGGCCAACCGGAAAAATGGTGGTGATTCGCGTCAGCGATAATGGGCCGGGAATCCCTGGACCTCTGGTAGACAAAGTCCTTCAACCATTTTTTACGACAAAAGAGGAAGGCACGGGACTTGGCCTCAGTATCGCGTCCCGAATAATTGAAGAACATGGCGGCAGACTGAATCTGACGTCCACTGAAGGAATGGGTACCACATTTACGATCACCCTTCCGGTGAGGGACTGAACCTTGAGTAGAATACTGATTATTGACGATGATGACCAGTTGCGGAAAAGTTTTCATAAGCTCCTGCTTCAGGAAGGCCACATTATAGACAGCGCCGCCTCTGGTGAGGCTGGCATCGTGCTGATCCGGCAACGCCCGCCGGATCTGGTCATTCTGGATATGCGTCTTCCGGGAATGAATGGATTTGAAACCTTCAAGGTGATACATGAGATTGAGCCGAAACTGCCGGTAATAATCATGACGGCCTACGGAACCACGGAAACCGCCATCGAAGCCACCAAAATGGGCGCTTTTGATTATATTCTGAAGCCGTTTGACATACCGGACATGCTCACCGTCATTGGCCAGGCAATCGAAGCCGGACGATTCATGCGCTCTCCCATTGACATGAACGGCGCGCCGGACAAGGCAAACCGGGAGGCCATTATCGGACGAAGCGTCCCCATGCAGGAAGTGTACAAAGCCATCGGACGCGTTGCACCGACAGAGGCTACGGTTTTGATCCGGGGAGAATCCGGAACCGGCAAGGAGCTGGTGGCAAGAGCAGTCTATCAGCACAGTCTGCGGGCGAACAAGCCTTTCCTGGTGATCAACTGCGTGGCCATTCCCGATAGCCTGCTGGAAAGCGAATTGTTCGGTTATGAAAAAGGGGCCTTTACCGGCGCCAATCATCGCAGGGTCGGCAAACTGGAGCAGGCGAACGGCGGAACCGTTTTTCTGGACGAAATTGGCGACATGCCGTTCAGCCTTCAATCCAAAATGCTGCGCCTGTTGCAGGAAAGAAGTATCGAACGGCTTGGAGGACGCGAAACGATTCCGGTGGATGTCCGAATCATCGCCGCCACCAATCGGAACCTGGAAACCGCCATCGAAGCCGGCCGGTTTCGGGAAGATCTCTATTACCGGCTGAAGGTTGTCACCATCTGGCTTCCCCCGTTAAAAGAGCGCTCCGGCGATATCCCGCTGCTTTCCGAATATTTTCTCTCGAGATTTTTCAAAGAACTGGGAATGGACTGTCCGGGAATTACACCGGAAGCAGAGCTGCTTCTTGCCAGCTACCCCTGGCCTGGAAATGTCAGGGAGCTGGCCAACACCATCCAGAAAACCGTGATCTTCAACCGGGGGGCACCGCTCAGCGCGGATGACATTTCACACGCAATCAGTGAGAAATCTCCGGCAACTGAAGACAGCGATGAAAAACACGATCTGCTGCTCCGACGCATCCTACATCACGCCTTGATGACCAGTACCGGCGAAAATATATTTGACAGCATTATGGATCAGGTTGCCAGTATTTTTATAAGCGAAGCTCTGAACCTCAGCGGTGGCAATCGTTCCCGTGCAGCCAAGCTCCTGGGGCTTTCCAGACCCACCCTGCATTCAAAAATCGAAAAATACGGGCTGAAAATTGAGACCTCCGTAAAAGAAGGAACCAAGGAAACATAACTAACCATGAATTTGTGTTTTTCTCAAAGCAGCGGAGATTCCGGCAAGCGCATGATAAATATTGTCCCCTTTCCCAGGGTGGATTTTACCAGAATGTCTCCGTGATGCTTTTCAACGATTTTTTTAGTTGTCATAAGACCGATGCCGGTGCCTTTGCTGCCCTTGGTGCTGAAAAAACTCTGAAAGAGTTTTTGGCAGGTATCTTCATCCATTCCGCACCCGTTATCTTCTACCTGATACTCAACCCCCCATCCGGCTGTCCCAATCGTGCGGAGAATAACTGTTCCGGGGCTGCCCGGTGGGGCTTTTTCCGTGCAGGCATCAATGGCGTTTGCAACCAGATTGTTCAGACACTGGTGAATGGCGTCCGGATCCAGGCAGATGGATTTGAGAGCGGTTGAAAAAAAGGATTCAAGTCGAACACCCGATGCTTCAGCCTGAGGCGTCATCAAATCGATAATATCCATTGCCGGCTGATTGGGATCGCATATCCGGCAATGGATTTCAGAAGACTTTCCATAATTAAGCAGGTCCATCGAGAGATTGGCAATTTTTTCAACATTCCCCTTGACCATTGTCCACCCCTGGTAAAGATACTGATCGTTATGAAGCTCGATCCCTTTTTCCAGGACAAAGGCCCCTCCTTTCAGCCCACCTGCAATATTCTTTATTGAATGTGAAATCCCGGCAATGGCCTCGCCAACGGCTGCCAGCCTTTCCGCTTCTATCAGTTTCTGAGTTTTTTCCCGAACCAGAAGTTCCAGATTTTCGGTATAGTCTCTGATCTGTTTTCGAATCGCGATACGATCCTGAGCCCGTTTCAGAGCAACCTCAAGGGCCTCGTCACTGATGGGTTTGGTTACAAAATCCGTGGCCTCGTATTTCAGGCTTCTGACAGCCAGATCCATGTCTCCATGCCCGGTCATCATGATCACTTCGACATCCGGGTTTTCACGCTTTACCGCCTGAAGCAGTTCGATGCCGCCCATGCCCGGCATTTTGATGTCTGTCAGAACGATAGCAGGGTGGGTGTTCCGAAACAATTCAAGGGCCTGTTCACCGGTTTCCGCGGGATGAACGATATATCCCATATCCGAGAGGGTAATGCCCAGAACGGTGCGAATTCCCGCCTCATCATCGACAATCATAACGGTGCGATTCATTTTGCCTGCCTCATGGTGAGAAGAGGGTCGTAAAGCGTGTTATTGTTGCCAAAAACCAACGGCTCACGATTATGGGTCCGGAGCTATGGGAAAGGAAAGGATAAAAGTCGATCCCCCGTCTTCATTGTTAACGGCACGAATATCTCCCTGGCATTCCTTGATAAAGCTGTAACTGATGGACAGACCCAGACCCGTACCTTTTCCCACTTTTTTTGTGGTAAAGAACGGCTCGAAAATTTTATTCAGTTTGTCCTGAGGGATTCCGATGCCGGTATCGCTGACAGTTATCGTAACATGCTTGTCATCGGCAGTGGTTTTCAGGGTGATTTGCCTCATATCTTTGACGAACTGGAGAGAATCGCATTTTTCTTCAATGGCATCCCGGGCATTCAGGAGAAGGTTGATAAATACCTGTTCCAAACGACCGGGGTCAGCCAGAATCAGCGGAATGTCCTGATAAAGATCCCATGCCACAACAATCCCCCGGACCTTGAGCTGCTGACTGAATATTTCAAATGCACTTTTCAGAATGTCGTTTACCTGGACTTTTTCCAGGGTCATTTCGGATTTGCGGCCAAACAGCCGCATGTGGTTGATGATTCTCGTGGCCCGATCCACATGACTGTCAATTTCCTGAGACAATGTATAGAGGATTTCTTCCTTGATGGGTTCTTTGCGATTAATTTTTTTCATAAAAAAACTGCTGGCGGTTTTGATGACCGAAAGCGGTTGATTCAGCTCATGCGCCACGCCAGTTGCCATTTCCCCCAGGGTTGCCATCTTGCTGGCCTGGATGATCTGCTGTTCTGCCTCAAGCCGTTTGGTATCATCTCCGGTAGTCAGCAGCAGAACCTTTTTCCCGCGATATTTTGAAAAAGAAATCCGGATATTCACAAAAAGGGTTTTACCTGATTTATGGACATGTTTGACGCGGTTAAAGACGGATGATGTCTGAATTTTGAACGCATAATATTCTCTTTCTTCTTCAGAAAACAATTCCAGAAACGATTTTGACATGATTTCATTTTTGACATATCCATATACGGACTTGACGCTCTGGTTGCAGTCAAGTATCTCCAGGGTATTCATATCCAAAACAAATACGGGATTGGGAATATTGTTAAAGACGGCGTAATACTGTTTCTCTGATTCAGCCAGTTTTTCCTCCAGTTGTTTTCTTTGGGAAATATCAATGCACATCTCCATTGCGGCAACGATATTACCGTCATCATCGCGGATGGGCGATGTCCGGACAATCCAGTAGGTCCGGGTCCCATCCTTGTCCACTCCGGCCTCTTCACTGTAATGCGAAAGACCGTCTTCAAACGTCTTTTCAACCGGACATATCTTGCATTTATCGATGCGTCCCTTGTAGGCCGAAAAACAATAATCCCCGGGTTTGGGATCAAAGCGCTCTGAAAATTCCCGATTGTACCGCACCAGCCTGTAGTCCCTGTTCTGAACCGAAATGATACAGGGTGCCTGTTCAAAAAGGATCCTATACTCATTTCTCTGTTTTCTCAATTCGCTTCGTTTTTCGCCGATTTTATTTCCCATTTTTTGAAACGCGGCTGCCAGCTGGCCCAGCTCGTCCTTCGATCTGATATCAATTCTGGCTTGATACTGTCCCTTTGCAATCAACCGAGTTCCATCAATAAGCTTTTGAATCGGCAGTTTAATGAATCTTACGATAAAAATAAATATGACCGCCGAGGTTACGGTAAAAATAAAACTGGCTAGGGAAATGATTCCTTCTTCGAAAAACACAATTTCATCATCGGTTTCCTTCATCGAAACAACCACGTCCAGGGCGCCCAGAATCATTTTGTCCTGGGGATGAACATGGCAGGCATCGGTCGCGCAACTGGTTTCATTCCGAATGGGGGTAATCACGCCGATCTGGCGGTAACCATTGGAATCATAATTAATTCGTATCCGTTCAGACAGATCAAGATCAACTCGCGGCGGTTCTGTTTTATGGCAGATAAAGCAGGCTTCGGCCTTGATATTGGTTTTTTCCCCAACCTCATTCGATGAGTTAGAAAACTTGATTTCTCCTTCCTTGTTAAAAATGCGGATATGCTCAATCGTTTTCTGTCTACCCATGTTCTGGATGCTTTCGTTGATGTAATCCCTGGCATTTAGCATCATGGCATAGTGGGTTCCCAGCTTGATGGTTTCACTCAGCCGGTCTGTCCATACCACAATGTCTTTCACCGCCTTATCTTTCTGGTATTTGATGCTAAAATACGCCCATGTGGAAAAACTGATAAACAGGGTCAGACCCATCATGAAAATCAATCGATAAGACAGGCTTTGACGAAAATCTTTGAAATGCTCCAGCATGATTTTACACCTGTAGTAATGTGTTGAAGGATATTGCTGATGTGATAATCATATCTCATTCATTCTGTAAATACTTTTTTCAGTGCCCCGTCAGGTGCCACAGCCCAGGATAATTCAAGATAAAGCGCAGACAAGAACAACCGTCGGGTAATGCACTTTCATTCAAACCGTCTTGACATTCTTAAAAATGGGGCATAAATTGTCAAAAATTGTGTTTTTCCTATTATTGATGAAAGGTTTTCTTATTATGATTTATTGGAGAGTTGACTCATGAAATTAATTTCTTATGTCAAGTGGTTTTTGATGATATGCCTTGTAGCCCTTCCCCTTGCATCCGGCGCCGAGGACAAGACTGATGAAAATCTTTCGTATGCCATGCCGGAAACTAAGTTTACCTTTCAACCGGTCGTGGAAGGTACGGAAGTTGTCCATGATTTTGTCATCTTGAATAAAGGAACTGATGAATTATCCGTTCTCAACGTCAAAACCGGCTGAGGATGCACGGCCGTCTCTTATACGAGACAGATCCCCGCCGGCGGCGAGGGAAAGATTACCATCAAAGTGGATACCAACGGATATGGCGGAACCTTACTGAAAAAAAGCATCATGGTGGAGACCAGCGCTGCAAAACAGCCCAATGTGTCGATTGAAATCGACGGCAACGTTGAGAAATTCGCAAATATCACGCCAAATAAACTGATTCTGCGCGGAACCGCTGGCGAACCCATCGTCGGAACTGTGACCGTTTCACCTGATCCCAAGTATCCATTCAGGGTTTTAGAAACCAAGCCGAAAAATGGAACCGATATTCAGGCCAGAATCGAAGAAAAACAGGAAAACAACACAACGATCTACATTATCACTGTCGAGAATCTGAAAAAAGATCCCGGACGCTATTACGACGTCATTACGCTAAAGACCAGCAGCCCGGTCAAGCCGGAAATTCAGCTCAGCGTTTATGGTCAGATCCTTGAAGCTATCAAGAAAACACAGTAACAGGCAATAATGAAACGCATTCGGGTAGTTGCCTTTGACTGCGACGGGGTCATGTTTGACACTGAGACCGTCAACAAAGCGTATTATAACCAGATTCTGCAGCATGTGAACAAACCCGCTCTGACGCCCGATCAGTTTTCTTTTGTTCACATGCATACCGCAGATGAGGCCATTTCCCATCTTTTCCCGGATAAGGCCGAGGCCGCCGAAGCCAATGCCTATCGAAAGCAAATGCCGTATCTTCCGTTTCTGGAAAAAATGGAAATTGAGCCGTATCTTAAACCCCTGCTTCACAGGCTGCGGCCCGCATACCCGACGGCGATTGCAACCAACCGGACCAACACCATTCAGACGGTGCTCGAGGCTCATGGACTCGTAGATCTTTTTGACCTTGTGGTCAGCGCATGGGATGTTGATCATCCCAAACCCCATCCAGACTCCTTAAACAAAATCCTGCGGCATTTTGATATTGAACCGGATCAACTGCTCTATGTCGGCGACTCCGAACTGGATCAGATCGCTGCCGAAGCTGCCGGTGCCATTCTGGTTGCTTATAAAAACCCTTCTCTTCGATCCGATTTCCACATCACCAGTCTCAAAGAAATGGAGCAGATCCTTAATCTGTAAGAAAGAGTTTTATGCGCGCTGTCATTATCGCCAATGGCATTATCGGTGGCTTTCGCCCCAACATTTTCCCCGAAGATACCGTCATTGCCGTTAATGGCGGCTTGCGCCACTGCCTGGAGCTGAAACTGCGCCCCCATACCCTCATCGGGGATATGGATTCTCTGTCCCCTGAAGAAATCGATGCCGTCACCCGGTTCGGAATCCCGATTTCCCGTTATCCGGCACGTAAAGACCACACCGATATGGAACTGGCCCTGCATGCTGCCAGAAGTCTGGGCGCAGAAGACATCGTGTTGCTGGGCGCCCTGGGCGCCAGATGGGACATGAGCATCGCCAATATCATGCTGCTGGCCGCACCGGAACTTGCCGGATGCCGGGTTCGAATTCTGGATGGCATGCAGGAAATTTCTCTGGTCCATGGAGGGGAAACGCTGCGATTTGTGGGCAATATCGGCGACCTGCTTTCCCTGATTCCGTTGAGAGCGGACGCCCACAATATCAGCGTTACCGGCCTGGAGTATCTACTGCGTGGTGAAACCCTTCATTTCAGCGCAACCCGGGGGATCAGCAATGTATTTTGCGATCGGACGGCGACCGTGTCCCTGGAAGAAGGGCTTTTGCTCTGCGTGATTCAGCATTTTGCCGATGTGCCTTATCTTTAGCCGTTCACAGCCACCATTTTGGGGCGTTGCGGCCTAAATCATCCCCGAAAGTTTGAGCCAGAGAGAGAATGTAATCGCTGAAAGCAGGGTGCTTACCGAAACCGTGGCTGCAGCAAAGTCCATATCTCCATCAATTTCATGCGCCATCACCACGGCAATGGTCGCAGTCGGCGTGGCCAGAAGGATCAGCCCCGGCAGATAGTCCTGGGGAGAGAGCCCCAGAAACCGGAAACCAACAAACCCCAGGCCTGGCAGGATAATCAGCTTTACGACGCTCGCAGACAGGACCGATCCGATTCGGAACCGAACCAGGTCAAATGACAATGATGCCCCGATAATCAGCAAGGCCATGGGAAGCGCCAGCCCACCGATGATTTCCAGCGTCTGGTCCATAACCTTTGGAATGGGAATCCCCAAAAGGGACACCAGAATCCCGGCTATGGAAGCCAGAATAACGGGATTACCCAGTATTTTTACAAAGACAATGCTTGTCTTTCCCTTGATTGCTGCATTGTCCGAGTAGTATTGCAGGATGAATATGGCCAGAAGATTCTGAAGAATCATTACGAATCCCGCAATAATGCTGGCCCGGGCCAGGCCCTCGTTTCCCAGCGCATAAAAGGCGATAGCCAGCGCAATGTATCCGATATTGCCATGAAATGTACTTTGAACGAATGTTCCCCGCTGTCCCGTCCGCACCACACGAATAAAACCGGCCGCAAAACAGGCCAGACCGAACACGACCAGAACGGCCATCATCGAGGTCAGAACCACACGGATGTCAAACTGGGTTGAGAGGGTGGTACTGGCAATGGATCGGAAGATCATGGCCGGAATTGCCAGATAAAAGACCAGCCGGTTACCGGGGCCTAAAAACTCTTGGGGAATGAACCCCCTTTGATGAAATGCCCAGCCCATCAGAATGACAAAAAAAATGGGAAGGATCGTGGAAAGAATCGTCATGTCCGGCTGATGATGAGAAGTTTATTTGCCATGCTCAGTATAAATTGACTTTTTTTCAAGTTAATCATAAAAATACTACAACATAAATTCAGATTAATATCAACCGTGCTGAGTATATCGAATTGGAGCAACATATGAAAATATTTCAATGTGTGGATCGAACCATCGGCTTAACGCCCCTTGTCCGCCTCAACCGCATCTGCGAGGGCATTGCTGCAGAAATTATTGCCAAACTGGAATTTTTCAATCCACTCGGCAGCGTCAAAGACCGTATTGCGGCCAGCATGATCGAAGCTGCTGAAAAAGGAGGGCTGATTCTGCCGGATACTCGTATTGTGGAGCCGACCAGTGGCAATACCGGCATTGCCCTGGCCTTTATCTGTGCGGCAAAAGGATATCGCCTTTCCCTGACCATGCCCGAGACCATGAGCATCGAGCGTAAAAAGCTTCTGAAACATCTTGGGGCAGAGCTGATCCTGACCCCGGGTGCAAAAGGCATGAAAGGGGCGATTGAAACCGCTCTGGACATTGTTGCGGGTGACAGCCACGCCTATATGCCCAATCAGTTCGAGAATCCGGCCAACCCCAAAGCCCATCGTGAAACAACAGGCCCTGAGATCTGGAACGATACGGACGGACTTGCAGACATCCTGGTGGCAGGTGTGGGAACCGGCGGCACCCTTACCGGCATTTCTCAGTTCATCAAACCCCGAAATCCTCTTTTCCGCTCCATTGCCGTTGAGCCTGCGGACTCTCCGGTACTGGCCGGAGGAAAGCCGGGGCCGCATAAAATTCAGGGTATCGGCGCTGGGTTCATTCCCGGTGTTCTGGACCGCGCGCTTATAGACGAGGTGATTCCGGTAACCAATGACCAGGCATTTGAAACTGCCCGAAACCTTGCACGGCTGGAAGGAATCCTCTGCGGCATTTCATCCGGCGCCGCTGTCTGGGCTGCCTTGGAAGTGGCCAAACGTAAAGATTCGGAAGGCAAAAGAATCGTTGTCATTCTTGCCAGCACCGGCGAACGCTATATCAGCACTGATTTGTTTCAGGCTTGAACCACAGCATCGCCATCAACAAAAAGCTGCTGTCCCTGACGGATCATTAGACAAACGAGGTGTAACATGATGGAAGATTTGCCTGCTCCAGACGATTCCGCAGCCGTATCCACGGGGATTCGGTATCTGGATGAACTGCTGGGCGGGCTTTTTATCGGCGACAATGTGATCTGGTATGACGATGCCGGAAGCCTTGCCGGCGCATTCTGCCACAATTTTCTGCAGTCGTCCCAGAACCTGAAAAAGGACTTGATCTACGTCAGTTTTGATCGCTCCCCCAAGAACCTTCTCGACAAACTGGGGGCCCTGGCAGCCAGCGATCGGCTGATTCTAATCGACTGTTTTACCTATGGCAAGGGGGCGGGCTCGACTGTTTTTTTGAAATTTTACGAGGATCAGGCCGCACCATGGCCGTGTCAGATTGTATGCGTGGAGGATCCCAAAAATACGCACAATGTGATGGAGATTTTTTACAATGTCCATGCCAGGCTGAAAGGTGATGTCCGGTTCATCTTTGAAAGCCTGACAGGCATGCAGGAATTGTGGCAGGGCGAAGATCAGATTCTGAATTTTTACGCTCACTCCTGCCCCAGGCTTTATGAGCTGAATACGGTGGCTTACTGGCTGATTGAAAAACGCGCGCATTCCTCCCGGCTGAGGGCTCAGATCAACCAGATCGCACAAGTGGTGATCGATCTTTCTGTGAAACGCGGCAAAACCGCATTGACCCTGATAAAGGCTGAAAAACGGCACCTTCCCTCGCCAAACACCCCCTATGACTACTGGGCAAAGGACATGCAGGTTTCCTTTGAGGCGGAATCGCATCCGATCAGCCGAATCGACGTGGGAAGCCGGCTGAAGGAATTGCGCACCCGGCAGGGCATGTCTCAGAGCGATCTGGCAAGACAGGTCGGCGTCACGGCCAGCACCATCTCCCA
>JAPLJE010000281.1:17544-19545 GCA_026388755.1 Deltaproteobacteria bacterium
AAGTGCTGGGCGTCGAAGTGGGTCAGCTCTTTCAGGAATCCAGACTGATCGGCAGAAAAATCCATTTTACGGCTGGCGATGCCATGGAGATAAGATCTCCGGACTTTCCACAGGCGCTCATCGCCGGAAAACGGCTTCTTCCCCTGAATATGAATATCGACGCCGAACCTTATCTGATCGAAATCCCTCCGGGCTCAAAGCTTCAGTCCCACTTTTTTGCCCACAAGGGCCAGGAATTCGGCTATCTCCTGTCCGGCGAACTTCGCCTGACCGTCAATTCAACAGACTACACCCTCAAACCCGGTGAACTTATCTACCTGACTTCTGATACGCCCGGTCAGTGGATCAATTCAGGCCCGGAGACAGCCCGCATACTGTGGGTCAACATCAAATAAAAAGAAGTAATTCGGGTTTTATGCGCCGCCCAGGCATTTGGTGATATTGTTCCACTGGTCTTTTTTGACCCACTGGTATTTTTCCTGGAACAGCTTGTCCGTGAGCAGGTGTTTACCACCGGCTTTTCGCTTCAGGAATTTTTGAAAATCTCCAGGTCCGCTATTGTACATGGCATACAGGTCGCCGGCCAGGGAATCGGCATCCAGTTGACTGGCTTTATTATTGGACAACGCATACCGGGTGAAATACTGTTCCATGATTTCACAGCCGGCCCGGGCATTGTAGCGGATATTCCAGCGAAGGTGCTTTAAATCATACAGCCCCCGCCAGACGCGTTCGTTGACCTGCATCATGCCTACGGATGTGTTGTTGTAAGAAAGCAGATAGGTGATCCTGCCTTTTTTTTTCAGAAACTGGCGAAAACAGCTCTCCTGCCATCCTGTAGCCGATACGGCCTGAAAAAAAACCGGTTGATAGGCAGCAGGAATCGTATTCTTTTTCAGCGTCTCATCAACAGCTTCCTTTAACATGATCTTGATCTGCTCGAGACAGTCCTCCAAATTCTCCGGCGACAGCACCCATTGCCGGATTGCGGCAATTTCGGCATCCCGGATGTTGTCTTCCGCCCAGCAGGGTTTCAGGAAAAAGGAAAGGACTGCCTTGGACAAATCCATGTCTTCTGTTTTTTCCGGATTTGGAAGGATCTCTTCTTCGATTTCCGGCAGCCCTGTTCCGATGGATTCCGCATCAAAGGCTGGACCGGCCACAATGATCGGTGCTCCCATACCCAGGACATCCCGGAGAACCGGATCGACGTCGCTCTGGTATAACAACTCAATGGGAGAGCCCTTTTCGCCTATAAGTTTTGCCAGGCGAATGAGGCCGTTTCGACTGATTTCAAACCCGAATGACGGACCCAGTTGATCCAGGCCGGAGAGGGCGTCGGCGGCCGTGAAAAACGCCAGATATCCCAGAAGGGCCTTGGATGGCTCATTTCCCAGATGGTTTCGAAATACCGGAGAAAGCTGCCGCCATGCCGTGTCAAACTGTTCCCGGACAAAATCCCGTTTGGAGGTCGTCTTTTCGGAAAGCTCCTGAACGAACCGATGCCGGGCATCCAGAAGGGTGCTGAAAATGAGTCGGCGTTCATCCGCAGACAGGGGTTTTTGGGATAGGGACTGAAATATCTGAACCAGAAAAGCATCCCAGGCTTCCCAGGTGCTGGTAAATGATGCCAGTTCTTCTTCAGAAAGGGTTTCCGTAACACCGGGCCTGGTTTCCTTTTCGATTTTTTCAGCTTCAGCTGAAAGATCAACGGTCAGGGCTTCCGGCAGCGTCTCTATTTTTCCGGGTCGCAGGCTATCCAGCATCTGCCGGGCCCGATCCGCAGTCTCTTCATCGAACAGGGGGAGCAAATAGGCTTTCAGGTCCGATACCGGCGGCGCCAGATTGACCGTGATGCGCTTCAGATAGTCAAAAACCTGAGTTTCGATAATCTCCCAGATCATATCCGGCAGTTTCGTCGGGTCATGGTGGGTATTCAAGAGCTCCGAATCCTGGCTTTCGAAAGAAAGGATCCATGTCTTGCGATCGACCCTGGGCGTC
>JAPLJE010000768.1 GCA_026388755.1 Deltaproteobacteria bacterium
AGGCACAAGGTAACTTGCTGGCTGGTGAATACCGGTTGGAGCGGTGGCTCCTATGGTGTTGGTTCCCGCATGAAGATTGCGTACTCCCGAGCCCTGGTCAATGCCGCCTTGAACGGCACACTGAATACCGGTGTCTTTGTAAAGGATGTCTTCTTCGGTCTGGATATCCCCACAAGCTGCGCCGGAGTGCCCGGCGAGGTGCTTAACCCCCGCAATACGTGGGCTGACAAGAAAAAGTATGATGAGACAGCAACCAGTCTTGTGGGAATGTTCAAGGAAAATTTCAAGAAGTACGAGCCTGATGTCACGGCTGATGTGGCAAATGTCATGTAAAGGAGGTGGTCGCGCCGGCGGCCCATACGAAATGGGACGCGCAATTCTGTTATTCAAAGTGGGAGGCTGGACTTTAATCGGATTGTTTAAAAAGGAGGCATCCATGAAGAACCGTCTTATTGCTGCAAGCCTTGTGCTGCTGATTTCCCTGTCTTTGACCAGTTCTGTCCGCTCAGAACCCGAAACGTCCGATGACAAAACGCTGTCCCCCTATTTTATGTTGAAAAGCGATGATCCCAGCATCGACCAGCTACCACTCGAGTCCACCGGCGCAGAGGTCAGTATCGCCGGCGTTATTGCCGATGTAAAAGTCACGCAGGTTTACAAAAACGCGGGCAAGCAGGCTATCGAAGCCATTTATGTCTTTCCCGCATCCACCAAAGCCTCGGTTTATGGCATGAAAATGACCATCGGCGAGCGAACCATCATTGCCAGAATCCAGGAAAAGGAAAAAGCCCGTCAGGAGTATGAGCAGGCAAAACACGAAGGCAAGAGCGCATCACTTTTGGAGCAGCAGCGCCCAAATGTGTTTCAGATGAACGTGGCGAATATCATGCCCGGTGACCTGATCAAGGTGGAATTAAGCTATACCGAGCTACTGGTTCCCACCGAAGGCGTGTATGAATTTATCTATCCAACCGTGGTCGGCCCGAGGTATTCCAATAAACCGGAAGCAAGTGCCGCTTCTTCTGAAAAATGGGTGAAGAATCCCTATCTGCATCGGAATGCTTGCGGCAATTTGGGTTGTGAGGTCGAATGCGTAGGGTGGCGCTTCCCCATCCTCAAATACCGCCTGGCCGGCGGACGGATCGAATCCGGACTCCTGCTATATCCGGGGGAAAAGGAAAACTTCTTTTTACTGATGATGCAGCCGCCCAGCCAGGTAACCGCAGCTAATATACCGGCCCGCGAATACATCTTTATCGTGGATATTTCCGGTTCCATGCATGGGTTTCCGCTCGATATTTCCAAAAAGCTTTTAAAAGACCTGATCGGTGGCCTCAAGCCCAGCGACACATTCAATGTGCTGCTCTTTGCGGGCAGCGCTTCCGTTCTCTCGGAAAAATCCATGCCCGCCAATTCCGAAAATATCGCCAAGGCAATCCAGGTGATTGATCGCCAGGCCGGTGGGGGCGGCACGGAATTATTGCCCGCGTTAAAGCGCGCCCTGGCTCTGCCTGGCGATGAAAACCGTTCCCGCTCAATTGTGATTGCCACGGATGGTTACGTGGATATTGAAAAGGAAACATTCCGGGTGATCCGGGAAAATCTGGATCACGCCAACATGTTTGCCTTCGGCATCGGCACTTCCGTTAACCGCTTTCTGATCGATGGCATTGCACGAGCAGGCATGGGCGAGTCTTTTATCATCGCAAACCCCAGCGAAGCCGCATCAAAAGCCGAAAAATTCAGAAAATATATCCAGTCTCCGGTTCTGACAAGGGTAAAAACTGATTTTGAAGGTTTTGAGGTTTATGACGTCGAGCCACCCGCTGTCCCCGATATACTGGCCGAGCGGCCCGTCATCATCTTCGGCAAATGGAAGGGGGCTCCGAAAGGAACGATCCGGCTCTCCGGCATCAGCGGAGATCGCCCGTATTCTGCAAGCATCGATGCGGGCAGCGTCAAGCCATCGCCCGTGAATTCCGCACTGCGTTATCTGTGGGCAAGGCATCGGATTTCCGTATTGTCGGATTATGACAAATTGTCCCATGATGATTCGCGTGTCAAAGAAATCACACAATTGGGACTCGATTACAATCTGCTGACCGAATTTACCTCTTTTGTGGCAATAGATTCCCTGCCAAGAAATGTGGATGGCAAATCCACAACAATCAAGCAGCCGCTTCCCTTGCCGCAGGGTGTTTCCGATCTTGCGGTGGGTGGCGGCGGAATGCTGCGTGGGCTTGCAGCTCGTATCGAACGTGAAACTGAAGTACCTGTCAAG
>JAPLJE010000762.1 GCA_026388755.1 Deltaproteobacteria bacterium
CTTTTAAACAGCAGTCGCCCCTCCGTGTTTTGCCCCGGGTGTTCCCATGATCAGGTTCTTCATGCGCTGGACCAGGCCTTGTCGAGTATGGGGCTTTCCGGGGAAGATGTTGTTGTCGTTAGCGACATCGGCTGTTCCGGCCTGTTCGACACCTTTTTTAACACCCATGCGTTTCACGGCCTTCATGGCCGGGCACTCACTTATGCCACCGGGATCAAAATGGCCCGACCGGATCTCAAGGTGATTGTTACCATGGGTGACGGAGGTCTTGGAATCGGTGGCGCCCATGTATTGAGCACCTGCCGACGAAACATTGATCTGACACTTCTGGTTCTCAATAATTTTAACTACGGAATGACGGGTGGCCAGTGCTCTTCGACAACTCCCCAGGATGCCCAGGTCGGTTCAGGCTTTTTAAACAAGCTGGAAAAACCCCTGGATATCTGTCAGGTTGCTGGGGCGGCAGGAGCCAGTTATGTATCCCGCGTATCCACATACGACAAAGGGCTGGTGGAAGGCCTTAAAGGGGCCATTGCGTTTGATGGTTTTTCACTGATCGACATCTGGGGGATATGTCCCGGCCGTTACACCCGCCGCAACAAACTTACCCCCAAGAGCATCGAAGCGGACCTGGCGAAACTTCCGGAACTGGGTGATTACAAGACCCGTAACGCAAGAACGGAATATGGCCGGGCTTACCGGCAAGAGGCTGGAAAACTCCAGCCCGCAGCAGATCCGGTTCGTATCGAAGCAACCTGCACGGCCCCACAATCGGGTCGCAGGGAAGTGGTTGTACTGGGAAGTGCCGGCCAGCGCATTATTACCGCCGGAGAACTGCTGTGCCTGGCAGGGGCTTCGGCAGGATGTCGCGCAGCCCAGAAAAGCGATTACCCGATTACCGTTATGCGGGGTCACTCGGTCAGTGAAATCATACTTTCCGATACCGAGATCGAATATACGGGAATTGAAAACCCTTCGGTTGTCATTGCGCTGGCCCCGGAAGGCGTCAATCGTCGAAAGAATATGCTGGCCGGTCTTTCACCGGAAGCTTTGGTCATCAAGGCGTCAGGCATTGAACTGCCGTCTTGTCAGGCATCCATCGTCGAAATCGACTTTAAAGCCGATAAAATCAAGCCCCAGGACTGGGCTCTGGTTGCGCTGGCTGTTCTGGCAAAGCAGAGTAAGGTGTTGACCATGGGCATGCTCAAGGCTGCATTAAAATTGCGTTTTCTGAAAGCGGAGTATGAGACGGCAATTGCCATGGTTGAAAAGGCAGCCACTTTACCGTGAAAATAATTCCCCCCTTTGAAAAAGGGGGGCAGGGGGGATTTTATTGTAATAGTTGATCCCATCCTTGATAAAGATATTGACACTGGCGGCGGTGGTGAATACAAATACCGGATGTCAGGATTCCTATGAATAATTTTCGATCTTTCAGACTTGATATAAAAGTGAGGACACAACGCGTGGACATTATCGTATCGCTTAAACAGGTGCCGTCAACCGAATCCCTCATTCAGATTACCGATGACGGCCGCTCGGTCAAAACCGATGATGTAAACTGGGTGATCAATCCCTATGATGAGTTTGCCGTCGAGGAAGCGCTTCGCATCCGCGAAAAACAGGGGGGAACGGTGACCCTGGTTTCTGTCGGAACCACAAAAGCTGTGGAGGCGATCCGGACGGCGCTGGCGATGGGCGCGGACAAGGGCATCCTGGTGAATGATCCGGCGACGGCAGCCTGTGACGGACTGGGAATCGCCCGGATTCTGTCAACGGTGATTCAGCCCCTTCCTTATGATCTGATCATTGCAGGCCAGCGGGCTGTCGATGATGAAAACTTCCTGGTTGGTGCAGCAGTTGCCGAATTTCTTAAT
>JAPLJE010000077.1 GCA_026388755.1 Deltaproteobacteria bacterium
CATGAAGGTTCGCCGCTGGCAGTTCTCCGACATGACGATTTCGGTGAGAACCGGTTCGTCGAACTGGACAAAGTCGCAACCGGCGTCACGCAGATCGATCAGCTCTTCCCGCAGGATTTTGACGATATCATCCGCCAGTTTCTTGTGATTGCGATAGACCTTGCCTGTCAGGGCTCCGACCCACATGGAACGGGTCAGCAGATACGGGCCGGGCAAGGTGATTTTAACCGGTTTCTTTGATATCGTGCGGAGAAATTTGAGGTCGCCAACCGCCAGGGGTTCCCGGCGCGAAAGCCTGCCGATGCAGGTGGGATTTTTCACGGCCGAGGCCGGCATGTCCATGGTTCGCAGCATTTCTTCAAATTCGGCCTTGTCTTCGACATAATCGAGCATATCGGCCAATGACATGAGCTGGGTGCCGGCAACCTTGTCCGTGATAAAGGCGTAGAAGCTCTCCCGGCGGTGTTCGCCGTCGACGATGATATCGAGGCCGGCCTTTTCCTGCAGGTGCACGGTTCTACGGATTTCGTCATCGGCGACGTTGTCGAAATCCCGGCGGGAGAGGGCTTTTTTTTGAAAACCCCGCAGGGCTTTGAGCATTTCCCTGGAACGGGGCCAGGAGCCGACCTGGGTGGTCGTAAACGTTTTTGTGTTTGCCATGATTTCTGCTGGAGTCAGACGATAGATAGTCTGATGTCCATATCCATTCCTTTTTTGAGTGTGGCAACAAGGGGCGAGCGGTTGACCGTGCCCGCCCAGATGGTTTTAACCGTATCCTCATCCTCGAAGGTTGAAACGAAACATTTTACCGCGATTGTTTCAAAGGAGGGGTCGCCTTCTTCCACACCCAGATGTGCCAGGATATTGTGGAGACGGGCGCTGATAGAAATCTCGATGTCATCGACATCCAGGCCTGCACGGGCGCAGTCGCTGGCGAAACCGGTGACCAGCGAACCGGCGATTGCGCCGAGCAGGTATTCGATCGCACTCGGGTAGCTGTCCTTTTCCTCAAAACTGGCAGGCTGGCCGATGTCAAACGAGAAATTTCTGGCATAGACCTTGGCGTGCTGATGCCCGGCGGACCGTACTCTGGCCCGCCACTCAAAAGACTTTGCCTCCTGTTTGTCCCGGGCGAGGGCTTGGGTCTCTGTTTCAGCCTCCAGGGCTGCCCGGCGTCTGACAAAATATCGAACAAAACCCTCTGCCGGCAGGAAGCCCAGGTATTCATGACCCACCATCCGGCACCAGGGGGGCAGATCATCGGCAACCGTGGGCTCCCTGCTGCGCATTTCAAGAATCCCGTCCACCGGGGTCTTCAGCATGTTTTCACGGATCAGGAGGATGAGGCCGGAGCCGCAATCAAGATCGCCGCCATCAAAAATGGTGTTGGGCCGCAGGCTTGTGATATCGGAAATCATGGGTTAACCTGTATGAATGAAAATGAAAAATCAGTAGGCAACGCAGGGTGAACCATTGCTCAGCCATTCCACGAGACTGGCGCCACCGGCGGGCGTGGCCCCTTCGATCAGCATGTCTTCGGTGATGCCGCGTTTTTTCATGCAGGGAGTGCATACATAGATTTTTCCACCGGCCTTGACGAATTTTTCAATAAGTTCCTTGAGTGAGGCGAAAGGCGCCCCTTCATTGACCTTGGTTATTTCTTCCTTGTGGGCGCAGTAAACGCCGTCGGAACTGAGAAAAACCATGGTTTCTTTTTCGCTGCCCTGGGCGGCATTGGCGACGACGAATCCGAGAGTTGCCTTGTCGCCGTCGGTTTTACAGTGGGTGATTGTCACACAAAATGTGTTTGCCATGAAAAAAGTACCTCCGAATTGGGTTATTTAAGGATGATAAGATAATAGGGATGTTTTTGGTCCACGAGCGTGTTGCGGGTCATGCGGCACCAGGCCGGCAGTTCCATGGGTGCCCCCGGATCACGGGAAATCACCAGAATACGGTAACCTGAAGGTTGGGTCCGGAGATAAAGGTGCAGGTTGATGATCACCCTGCCGCAGGTCTCCTCGCCGCCGTCAAATTCGTCGTCAAACTGCCAGTCGGGGATTTCTTGGTGCATTGCTGTTAAGATCCGTTGCGATGTAAAAAGCCGGTTTTTACGGTAACATTGATTCAGCCTTCTGTCATATTAATACGAATATGTCAAATTCATTATAGTTATAATATGCTCTCAATTATCATTGATAGTTATAACTTTGAATATCGGATTTGCCAATCGGACGATATGATATTTTGGAATTTCAGTTCGTTTTGGACTCTGAAACCGATTTCCTAAACTCGGTTAAAACTTGCTGCCGGAAACAAGAGAATATGTCGCCATCATTATCTCTTTTCCCATGGGATGTGTCCCGAACAGAACTCCTGATGTTTGTACTCAATTATAAAAATTGACAAGTATTTCTGAAATATCATACAGGAACACATATCGAAAATTCATCAATTGATGATACTATTCATTTTTTTATGCGGATCGATCTAATTGTTGTTGGGTGAAAAATATGTGCTACGGTGTCTATATATCAACAGATGGTTCGGAAGAATTAAGTAGGTGTAATTCCGAACTCGTCCAGTTTGAGAAAGTGACGGATTCTAACACTGATCCTTGCATTGATCTTCTTGATTATCAGAATAAATGGTATATCGGATCAAAATCTGGGTGTAGCTGCACTTTCCGCCATCTAATGTCAATAGCGTCCCACTCAGCCGAGGTTGAGCCCAAACCTAACAGTAACAAATTATTGAAAAAAATAATTTGTTACTTAGAAGAACTTGGGTTCTCAGATCCTGTGGATTGGTATAAGGAAGAACAAGACGAAGTCGATGCCACTTTGGAGCTATATTCCACACTAACAAACCTCCTCTCCTCTGGTTGCCATGTGGATTTGATAGATTGATGGGAGAGTACACCACCAGTAAAAATTGGTACACTTGACGTATCACTTGATGAGATCACGAATACTGCGTTCCGGATGTTCGAGAATTACAAATTTAAATTGAAGAAGGAAATACCCAACAATTAAATCCATCGGACCCTCGTTCCTCGGGCTGGTGATCATTTTGTCGTGCCTCTGCATATGAGAATATTTGTCATAATATTGGCGTTGTTATTTCTGACATCAGCCTGTTCAGAAGATGGGACACACAGGAGGGTGTCCGTTGTACATCCAATATTACACATGGAAGTTGTTGAAATTCCGTCAGAAGGGAAAGTATTCTGGGTTCAAGGTGATGCCGAAATAAAGAAAAAGGAAGTCAACGAATATCGGAAAATTGAAATTGGTACCATTGTAGGTGAAGATGATATTCTACGGCTAAAAGGGGGCTGTATTACCAGAATAGAATTTGGAGATGGATCTCAAATTATTAATGAACTGCAAGACAAGGATTCTTACATCACTTTTGAATTTGTTAATGTTAATAGTGCACCAAAATGAAAAAGGATTTTTGCACAACATGCGGGTGTACTGAACCGGAATGGGTGTGCTACTACCGCATCGGCCCTTGTCGTGGATCTCGCTTTTTTGCCTTTGGCGTTATCAGCATTCCCCTTCTGGTTGGTAACCTGTAGCGTTGGGCATGGAGATATAAGAAATATGAAGGGGACCGTGCTCAATATTCTTTCGATTCTTGTTGTAGGGTGCGATCGTTGAAGGCAAAACAGAATCTGATACTCATCGGAATGCCCGGGGACGGCAAAAGCACCATTGGTGTGCTATTGGCCAAACGACGGGGGACGGCGTTTCTGGACACGGATATCTTGATACAAACCGGTGAAGGATACTATCTTCAGGAGCTCATTTCCAGTCACGGCATCAGCGGCTTCCGAGAAATCGAAGAAACGTATCTGCTCGGCGTACCGGCAGACTGCGGTGTGGTTGCCACTGGAGGCAGCGCTGTCTACAGTGCGAAAGCCATGGCCCATCTGAAATCACTGGGGCCTGTGGTCTATCTGCAAATCGAGTTGGAA
>JAPLJE010000819.1 GCA_026388755.1 Deltaproteobacteria bacterium
GAGGAGTATGGCGGCGAGGATATGGGATGGCTGGGGGCCATGATCGGCACCGAGGAGATTGCACGGGCATCCAGCTCCCTGAGGGTGCAGATCAATATGCAGACCCTGGGCTGCGCTTACACAATCTTTAAGTACGGCACGGATGACGTCAAGAAGAAATATGTTCCCAAGCTGGTCAGCGCGGAATATGTGGGCGGATTCGGCATTACCGAACCGGATGCAGGCTCGGATGTCATGGCCATGTCGTCCACGGCTGAGGACAAGGGCGACCACTGGCTGCTAAACGGCTCCAAGACCTGGATCTCAAACGCCAATGTCGCGGATGCCATCATTTATTATGCTTACACCGACAAGGCCCAGGGCTCCAGAGGTCTGTCCGCCTTTGTCGTCGAGATGAAAAATTTCAACGGCGTCAAAACCAGCAAACTGGAGAAAATGGGCTCCCATTCTTCGCCGACCGGCGAAATCTTTTTAACCGATACCCGCGTTCCCAAGGAGAACATCTTGGGAAAACCCGGAGACGGCGCCAAAATCGTTTTCAGCTCGCTCAATCAAACCCGTCTTTCAGCAGCCGCCGGCGGCGTCGGGCTGGCTCAGGCATGCCTGGATGCGGCCATCAAATACTGCAACCAGCGAAAACAGTTCGGAAAACCCATCGGAGAATTCCAGATGAACCAGGACATGATCGCCCAGATGGCCACGGAAATCGAAGCGGCCCGCCTGCTGGTCTACAAGGCAGCCTGGGCCAAGGATCAGGGCAATTTAAACAACGGGCTCGATGTAGCCCAGGCCAAGTATTTTTCCGGTGAAGTGGCCACCAAATGCGCCACTTATGCCATGCGAATCCTGGGTGCTTACGGGTATTCCACCGAATATCCGGTGGCCAGATTCTACCGGGACGCTCCGACCTATGCCATGGTGGAAGGCTCGGCCAATATCTGCAAGATGATCATCGCCCTGGATCAGCTTGGCGTCAAAAAAGCAAACAGGTAATAAGGAGATGCAACCTTGAGCAATCCACTGGCTGAAAAAACCAAAAAAACCGCTGCGCTTTATTTCAAGGATGTCCGGGATGAAAAGCCGTTTGAGCTGTGGCGGGCATTTGACAAAGACCTGGCACGGGATATGTCCCTTTTTATTACCGGCCAGATGTATGCGCGGGAGAAAATTCCCCACAAAACCCGGCAACTGGTAACCATTTCGGCCCTGACCGTACTGTCCCGCCTGGATGAGCTCCGTCTGCATATTCAGGCCGCCTTGAATGTGGGATGCACGCCGGAAGAGATCGCAGAAGTGATTTTCCAGACTCTCGTGTATGGCGGAGTTCCAACTGCCAATGCCGGTCTGAAAACCCTGAAATCCGTTCTTGAAGAAAAAGGCCTCTGGCCCATGAATCAGTCATAGACAAGGAGTACAACCCATGAAACCTTATTTTGAAAAAATGACGGAATTTGGCAGCGAACTGACGCTCGGCCAGATCAAAAGCAGCGAGAAGAATATTGAAAATATCAAATCCATCGAAGCCCAGGTCAAGGCAGAAGTGGAAAAGGTGAAAAACGCCGGTTTTCCAGAAGCCAAGATCAACGCCCGAGGGGAAATGACCGTATGGCAGCGCCTGCGGTATCTGGTGGATCCTGGCACCTGGTGTCCGCTGCACACGATTTACAATCCGAACAACAACGAGGAAGGCACCACCAACGTCATCGACGGCCTGGGAAAGATCTCCGGCAAATGGGCGGTCATCATCGGGTTTGACAACAAGGTCATGGCCGGGGCCTGGCTTCCGGGTCAGGCGGAAAATATCCTGCGGGTCACCAATCTTTCCAAACGCCTGCATATTCCTCTGGTCTGGCTGGTTCACTGCAGCGGCGTCAAACTGACGGACCAGGAAAAATTCTATGCCGGAAGAAGAGGAGGTGGCACCACATTTTTCAGGCATGCGGAACTGGAGCAGCTCGGCATTCCGGTGCTGGCGGGAATTTTCGGCACCAACCCTGCCGGTGGGGGGTATCAGTGCATCAGTCCCATGCTTTTGCTGGCGCACAAAAACGCCAACATGGCGGTCGGTGGTGGCGGCATCTTAAGCGGTATGTCCCCCAAGGGCCATTTCGATCTTGAAGGCGCGGAAAACCTGATCAATGCCGCCAGACAGTTCAAGGAAAAACCGCCGGGAAGTGTGGATGTCCATTATGATAGCACCGGGTTTTTTCGGCATGTCTATGAAGAAGAAACCGGAGTTCTGGATGGTATCAAAGACTATATGAAAGACATCCCGGCCTACCATCCCAAGTTTTTCCGCGTGGCCGAACCCAAGGCCCCCCGGTTTTCGGCGGATGATCTGTATCACCTGATTCCCGCCAACCAGAAACAGATGTATAATTTTGAAGAAGTGCTTTCAAGACTGGTGGACGGCAGCGAACACATGGAATACAAACCCACTTACGGCCCCGAAATCTACACGGGCCTGTGCAAGGTGGACGGATTTCTGGTGGGATGCATCGGAAACCGGCAAGGGTATCTGGGAGAGGATTATCCGGAATACGCCCCATACGCCGGCATCGGGGGCAAGCTCTATCGTCAGGGACTGATCAAGATGAATGAATTTGTCACCCTCTGCGGCAGAGACCGGGTCCCGGTCATCTGGTTTCAGGACACATCCGGAATCGACGTGGGAGACATCGCCGAAAAAGCGGAGCTTCTGGGCCTTGGCCAGAGCCTGAATTACTCCATTCAGCAAACCGATGTTCCCATGATGCTGGTTGTCTTAAGGAAAGGCACGGCGGCGGCCCATTATGTCATGGGCGGACCGACGGCAAACCGTCACAATGCCTTTACCCTGGGAATTTCAACGACGGAAATCGAGGTCATGCACGGAGAAACCGCGGCTGCTGCCAGTTTCTCACGAAGGCTCGTTAAGGAAAAAGACGCCGGGCGTCCCCTGGATCCGGTGATCGAAAGCATGAACAAGATGGCCCAGGAGTATCATGACAATTCCCGGCCCATTTACTGCGCCAAGCACGGCCTGGTGGATGAGATCTCTTCCATGCCGGACATC
>JAPLJE010000527.1 GCA_026388755.1 Deltaproteobacteria bacterium
GCATCCGGTGCCACGCTATTGAACGGGTTCCTGCATATATGCAGAAGACACCATTGACTATCCGGCATACTTCGCATCACCGTTGTTGGCGAATAATACAACACAATTGCCTATAAAGGTATTGTTACTTATAGGTTTGGTCCCGGCCCCGCAGGCCGGGGGGAACGCTATTGACTTGAACATGGCGTGTTTGATCTGCTCCCAGAGCTGATCGGCAACCTGGAGCATCAGCTCGGTATCTGACACATCCCGAAACAGTGGGCCCAACGGGCCAATCAAGCGGCTGTTGTTCATAAGGTAAATCAATAGAAGGTAGCGGATCATCATCACGCTATAGCCGGCAACTGCTGCATCAAATGTTTTGCTTTGCTCATTACCCAGATAAAGCATTTGTTTGGCGTCTTTAAAGAAAACTTCAATGGCCCAGCGCCTGGAATAGTAGCCCACGATTTGGGAGGCATCCAGACTAAGATCTGTGGCAAGAAACCCATGCCATTTTTTATGGCCATCTGACGTGATCAATAGTTTCACCTCTCCGGTTTCGGGCAGGCTGACAATCAGGCAGCAGCCTTTGATCGGATAACCGGCTATCCAGTGCCATTTTTCAATCGGCAAACAACGTTATAGCCTGTGGAGACGACCTTATTGATGATCGAATCGTATGAAAACCATGAATCAAATAGTACACAAGCTGCATCAATTCCTGAATTGTAGGCATTTTGCAGCATCTGGGTCAACATAACGGTTTTCTTTTTAAAGGCTTCCTGTCGCCTCTTCCAGCCGCAGGTCCGTTTATCAATCCTGCGCAGATTGGTGTTCGGGCGTTTCTGGGATGTGTAAAAAGCCACATCAAGTGGGAAGAACTGAATACCGTTATGGTAGCCAATCTGTAAACACTGGTAACCCAAAGTGTTGCGGTGCTCTTTGTGATCAAAGTGATAGCTGACCAACTCCATTTTTTTACCGGTTTTATTGCTGATGGTATCATCTGCGATGATCACTTTTTGTTGAAGCGGTGTCTGATCCGCCTGTGCAATCACTTTTGTGGCAAGTTTGTAGATCAGCTTTCGCCAGTTGAAACGCTCGTTATTTAAAAACCGGTAGTATGTATCTTTCTTGGTATCAAGTTCTCTGGTGATATGCTTGGACAGCCAGAGGGATGTCATGGGCTTTTTTATAAATGGAACCAGGACAATCCAGAATAACAGGGTTATGGTATCGATCCCCTTCTCTTTGAAAATGCCACAGCTGCGAAGAAGAGAGCTCAGTTTCAAATTGGTAAAGGCCATACGAAAATCATAATCAAGCACACGAGGTTTGGCTGAAAAATGTTTTTGCAAAGACAGCGAGAAAGATCTAGGATGTTTCATAGTGGCTCCTTATTTGGAATAAGTTGAGTATGTTAGCAAAATCAACCATACCAAATTTGGAGCCGTTTTTCAATTAAATAGTTAATTATATCGTGTAATTATATCTGTTTTTCTGTGTGCGAAACTTTAGTACTAAAGAGATCATAATTGAATGGACATTTAGTCAGCATGAGCATGATTAGAACGACCACGAGCTCAGCTTCTTTCAGAATTTAATGTCTATACACTTATGATCTAATTAGTAACATAGAAGATGGCGCAGGTAATTTGAGGAAAGGAAATTGGAATTAAATGTTTTGGACTGAGCTATAAGCTGGTGGATTTAAAAATGAGTCTATTACATACGCAAAAGGCGAGTACGTTCAGGTCTGCTTTGATTACGGAGAAAATAGCCTATTGTAGTTTCTGCTGCATTAAAGCAAAAATTGGTTGAATGTTTATGATGTTGATTGCAGATCAGGATCATTATTCTACTTTGAGGGAGTTGAGACGTTCTGGTCGGTATTCGAGTAACCGAATTACGCACTGTCCTTTAATTTAAAGAAATGACGGAGGGATGTCATGAGAAAAATAGGAATCGTCTTTATCGCCATTTTACTTAGTCTGTGTTTAACAGTTTCTCACGCTCAAGCAAATAACTATTATTATAGAGGGTGTGGAGCAGGTTATTGGGCTTTACCATTGATCTTCTTCGGCATTCCAGCTTTGGCGTATGCTCTGTCTGGAGGGTACTATAGAGAAAGTGTTTACGTTCAGCCTTCCTATATTTATTACGAATCTCCTCCGGTATCTTATCAACGAGCTTACTATAAGACTCGCAACGTTGTAATTGAACAGCCTGTCATACCAACTTCATCGACCCTTCAACGCACAGTCGGCGACCCGAAGTACTGGTACTATTGCAGGAGCCCAAGAGGTTACTATCCAGATGTTACGGATTGTCCTCTTGGCTGGAAGAAGGTAACCCCTCTATATAACCCTATCGACTCTACATCAGAAAAATGAGGGAAAATTTGCCTTCGACAGGATATTATGCCGTATAAAAAGGCAGTAATTCATACAGCCTTTTATATGAAACTTGAAACCAGTCTTTCTGGCCGATGGTTCGTTTACTAGGACATCTTCCCAGAAATTGTGTAAGTTCCTTGTTCATCATCGCTGTCAGGTACTGGCCAACTTTCTCTCGAATGTCTGCACGAATCATCTCAACAAGCTGAACAGGTTGCTTCTGATTTTCCTTGAAAATATTGGTTACTTCCGATACTGTCATCTTCAGTTTCATGGCGCTTTCTCCTTTTATGTCAGGTTTATGGGGATAAACCCTTCTAAAGGAAAAGCGCCTTTTTTCTACCTTTTTGCCTTCATTAATTTACACAAAATATATTACACTACCGCTTTTTAATCACCAATGGGTACTTTGTAAGGCAAAAGGTGTCCTGACTCCATAAGTTTTCCAAAATCAACTTGGGGCAGGTCCAATAAAGGATATCCGCAGAGCATGGTTCACAGCTCTCGAAAAAATATGTTTGAAACGTAGATTGTTTCACGGTTTCAGAAAGATTGCTGTCCGGAATATAGCCCGATCCGGTATACTTGAAAGGGTTGCCATGATAATATCGGGATACAAAATTCGATCAGCCCTTGACCGGTACAACATCGTCAATCAAACTGATTGGAATGAAGCCGCAAATAGACAAGCTGAATACCTGGAAAATCAGAGGGGGTACAATTTCAGGCACAATCAACAAAAACAAATAAAAAAGGCTACCCAAAATAATGGATAACCTCTTTATTTAATGTGGTGCCGGAGGTCGGAATCGAACCGACATGCCCTTGCGAGCGGAGGATTTTGAGTCCTCTGCGTCTACCAATTTCACCACTCCGGCTTGTTGAAGGCATATATGCAACTTTCAGGGTATTGTCAATAAAATTACAGCAGACACCAGCATCGCTGCGATTGTATCGATTTTCCGGCGAGGAACACCATCGCAATCAGTCAGTAACAACTTGTAATTGCATTAAACATGGCGGTTGAAAAAGGTTGGTTAAGGAGCGTATTGTCTCATCCACCATAAGGAATACAGTGCTTGAAATAAAATACAGATTGAGGCGATGACTTAAAAATGCCTTGGCCCAATTCCAGGGTCATTTCCGTTGATTTATCGATAAATATCTTGATTTGATCAACAAATACGATAATCATGGAAAAGGTCACTTCTGTATCAGGAATCTTGTCTTAAATAATATGTATCGATGGAGGCATCATGAAAAAAACGATACAGAGTTGGTTCTTGTATTGTTTTATACAGTGGGCATTTTCAGCTTATTCTTTGGCCTGCCCCGTACCGGAAACCGGCCAAAGTCGGAACAATGACAATTTTTCTAAAATCACCAGCACATCCCCAAATCCGCTTTTCTTTGGCCGAAATTCCGACTATATCGCCCCCTCCTACACCAAGCTTAGCAGTGCAGGCAATCCCCTGCCGGATTCCGCTACATCATGGATCATGATAAAAGACAACGTCACCGGCCTGATCTGGGAAGTAAAGAGAAATATGGATGGCATCAGCAATTATGATGATCCTAACGATGCAGACAATACTTACACCTGGTATGACAGCAATCCGAACACCAACGGCGGTGACGCCGGCACCCCGGGCAATGGCACGAATACCGAAGCTTTCATCAACGCAATGAATCACGCGCATTTTGGAGGTTATTCGGACTGGCGCCTTCCCACCATCAAGGAACTGGCCTATCTGTCAGATACGAACAACACGAATCCATCCATCAACACGAATTACTTCCCCAACACCGTCTCATCCTGGTACTGGTCGAGTTCCACCAGCGCCAATTATCCCTATCATGCATGGGGCGTAGGTTTTCGCCACGGCCACGACAGCTACAACCACAAGTACTTTCATGGATATGTTCGCGCGGTAAGATGGGGGACAGAACGATTATCCGGCTTCCTGCATTTCAACAGCAGTTATTAAAGGATTGGAAGGCATTTTGACATATATTTCCTGCACCGGATGCTTTCCGTGAATCCCTGAATAAAAGGCTCTGATCTGCTGCATGTCCGCATGGATATCGCCGGTGGGAAGAAATACAGGGCCGATACCGCCGATCTTTGTCCGATAGTTCAGAAATCCGAGCACAACCGGGACATTTGCGCCCAAGGCAATATAATAAAAACCCGTTTTCCATTTCATGACATGGCTGCGAGTTCCCGCAGGCGGAATGGTCAAAACAAGATTCTCATTGGCTGAAAATTGTTGAATCATCTGCCCGACCATATTATTGGATTTGGAGCGATCAATGGGAATCCCGCCCAGCCATTTGAAAATCCCTTGAAACGGCCATCGAAACAGAGTGTCTTTTCCCATCCAGTAAATTTTGCCTTTAAGCGCAAAGGTCAGACACAATGTAATGGGAAAATCCCAATTGGACGTGTGAGGGGCTGCAATCAGGACATACTTGGCAATGGCTGGAAACTGACCTTCAATACGCCACCCTCTCATTTTAAAGACAAACAGAGAAACCCAGCGCATCAGCGTTCGGATGACCGGTGTATCGAATATGGTATTATGCATGACTGAGCGTACTCCTCGTGTAATGGTTTTTATTTCAGCAGCTGACAACAGGTTATTTTTCAGGATTGTGTTGCGATCGGCTGTTTAACAGATTCGCCATTTTGAAACAAAGCACTGGGAAAGCAAAGCAGTTTATCTGGCATTACATTTGTTTTACATAGGAGGGGGTAAATAAGTGTGGTTGTAAATACTGCCCGGTGTGGGACCCAGGAATCTGTATCAGCGCTTCCGGCGTTCCGCAGCCGACCACCTTTCCTCCCCCGTCCCCGCCTTCAGGACCCAGGTCGATCAAGTAATCCGCGGATTTGATCACATCCATCTGATGTTCGATAACCAGCACGGTGTTTCCTGCGTCCACCAACCGGTTCAGAATATTCAGAAGGTTCTGGATATCCGCGATATGAAGGCCTGTGGTGGGTTCGTCCAGAATGTACAGGGTTTTTCCGGTCCCTCTTTTGGAAAGCTCGCTGCTCAGCTTTACCCGCTGGGCCTCGCCGCCGGACAAGGTGGTTGCGGCCTGTCCCAGATGAATGTAGTCGAGTCCGACATCCGACAGGGTCTGAAGCCTGGAGTGAATGGCCGGAATCTTTTCAAAGAAGCCCAGCGACTGATGGACCGTCATGCTCAGAACTTCGGCAATGTGTTTTCCCCTGTAGCGGATCTCCAGGGTCTCCCGGTTGTAACGTTTTCCCCTACACACATCACAGGTGACATAGATATCAGGCAGAAAATGCATTTCGATCTTGACGACCCCGTCCCCGCAGCAGGCCTCGCACCGGCCGCCCTTGACATTGAAACTGAAGCGGCCAGCTTTAAATCCCCTGAGCCGGGCATCCTGGGTTTTTGAAAACAGATCGCGGATGTGCGTGAATATGCCGGTATAGGTGGCAGGATTGGACCGGGGCGTTCGACCAATAGGTGATTGATCGATATTGACCACCTTATCGATCGCCTCCAGCCCCTCCAGGCGGGTGTAGGGACCGGCGGATACTCGGGAATGATACAGGCGCTGAACCAGCGCGCTGTAAAGGGTTTCCAGTACCAACGTAGACTTGCCAGATCCAGACACTCCCCAACGGTATATCCGCACGAATATGTTTTAGATTGTTCCCGGAGGCACCATCAATCACAATCCGACTGCCATTTCCAGGGCGGCGCTTCAAAGGAATCTCAATTCTCTTTTTACCCGAAAGATATTGTCCGGTCAGAGACCGACTGTCCTGAACCAGGTTATGCGGCGTTCCCGAAAACATGACTTCTCCGCCGAGAATGCCGGCTCCGGGCCCCATATCCACGACATAATCGGCTGCCCGAATGGTTTCTTCATCATGCTCCACAACCAGTACGGTGTTTCCCAGATCCCGCATCTGTTTCAGAGCGGACAGCAGCCGCTGATTATCCCGCTGGTGAAGACCGACACTGGGTTCATCCAGAACATAAAGAACTCCGGTCAGTTTGGAGCCGAGAAAGTCCGACGTGATTCAAAAACCCCAGGCGCTCGACCACTTCCTTGAGAATTCTCTCGGAAATCACTTTTTGCCGGCCCGATAGCGTCAGTTCACTAAAATACACCAGGGCTTCGCCAATTGAAAGCGCTGCCAGATCGCTCAGATTATGCCCCTGAATTCGAACCGAACGGGCTGCCGCATTCAGTCTTGCCCCCTGGCATTCCGAGCAGGACCGATAACTCATATACTGCCGGATTTCATCCCTTGCACCCATGGAATCCGTCTCCTTGTAGCGGCGATCCAGTTTGGGGATGATGCCTTCAAATGGCCTGGCATAAAAAATGCGGCGCTCATTGCGTTCGATATGGAATTTGATGGGAATGTCTTTTGAACCATAGAGCAGGGCGTGCCTGAACTGGGACGGAAGCAGCTTGTACGGGGTATAAATGTCCGTCCCGTAGGCGGCTGTCAGGGCATCCAGAAACTCGATGAAATGAAGGGAATCGCGTTTTGCCCAAAGCGCTA
>JAPLJE010000563.1 GCA_026388755.1 Deltaproteobacteria bacterium
GCGATCTGGCCCTGATCCGACCGCAGCCAACAGCCGAAAACGGGGAAATCGTCGTTGCGCTGATAGACGGCGCTGCAACCTTAAAGCGCTACTACCATGAAGGCGATCACATCCGTCTCCAACCCGAAAATCGCCTAATGGAACCCATTCTGATTCATGAAAACGATGCGGAAACTGTTATTGTCGGCAAACTGCTGAAAACCATTCGGAGCTATGATTGAGATGATGTTAAGAGGCGATCCCGTTCGTATTGCCGTCATCTATGAACCGGGAAAACGCATCCGGCCGGTCTGGTTCGAGTTGAACCGCAAACAACATAAGATTGTCGAAACCACCTATCACTGGCGGGATAAGATCGGTGAAGCCCATTATTTGCATTTTACGGTCACGGACGGTGAAGCCATCTATGAGATTGTCTTCAACCCTCTTGACCAGATCTGGACGCTGAACGCCCAGCAGACGGAATAACGACATGAGCGACGACCGGACCATCCTGCAAGATATTTTTATGTGAATATTGAATTTAAATGCCCATAATTTCCATGTTTATCGATCATCTTTTACTTGGGTTCCGGCTAAGAAAGCACATGAATCCGCGCAAAGCCGCTTCATGCGTACTTCCACAGCGATCACAAAAAACAGGCGTGTGTCTACAGGTTTGACTGGCTTTCAGCGAGGGACTGAAGGCCCAAAACACCTGCTGGTAAAGGGATTCCAAGCATTTTAAGGGTATCCCTAACGGGTTCGGAAGCCTCATTTAATTTAAAAAAACGGTGGGTCGGTGTCTGAAATTTCGAGACCTGCAACCCTTCCAGTATTGTGCGAATCTGAGGCCATGGTTTCTTGCACGCAAGCTCCGCAACGCGTTAATCAGAAGCGATAGGACACAAATTCTGACATGCGTTTCAATCCGTCTGGGTAGCCAATGATACATGGGACTCATTTTGATCTGGGTTCGTTTCAAGGAGCGAAAACATCTTTCAATAATCATCAGTCCCTTATAACCGCAGGCGGCGTCCGCAAGGCAGATAGTATCATCGTTGGTTTCCAGTACCCACTTGCCATCATATTTTTCGGCCTTGCGGATCTTTTCATAATCAATGCGAACCTGGTTACTGTCGGTTATTGATAAATACCGCTTGTAACGCTTTGATGCCAGAAGCTCAATCGCCCATTGTGCGGTTGCTTTTTTGTCGGGATGTTTGGCAAGCTCTTTCTCAAGGACTTCAACGGTCATGCTTCGGTGTTTTTGCTGACGATGGGCTTCTTTGGGATTATAGCAAAGGATATACCGTTTACGGCATTCCCCATCGCCGATGATGACCTCTTTGGCCTGAAGGTTGTCCGTAAACACCGTATATCTGCCGCGCTTTGAAAGAACGCTGTCCCTGATTTCAGCAACGCTGGCCATTCGGCTCGCAAGAAGATATTTTCCGCAAGCCCGGCCAAGTTCCTTTCGGTTTTTCTCGGAATTCATTCCGGCATCTGCAACAAACAGGGCACGACCGAGCTTCAAGCCCCTTAAGTCCTTTCGGACTCGCTCTATGGTATCCACATCGGTGGTATTGCCCGGAAAAACCCAGCACCTTACCGGGAGCCCCTCACGAGTTACCGCCAAAGCAACAACAACTTGAGGCCCCCAGTTGCCTTCCTTGGCTCTGCCAAATCTGCGCGGACCCTCTTCATCTTCCTGATCACATGTATCTGATTATATGTAAAGGCATTTGTTCAATTTCGTGTGTCTACAGATTTTGAACAAAAACACAAGGTTTCATCGGATAACCCCTTGTTTTTACAGTTGGCAGATGTGAAAAATAGTCGCATAAATGCCTACAGAGCCGGAACCCAAGTCAGAGGAAACCGGAGTTATGGTATCGGCGCCAGTCCGGTTCTCATCATGGTAATTTTCGAAAATACAACCCCATGGTTACCTATTTTGAATGCGTCAATTTGTTTGACAGACATGGCAGCATTATCATAGGGTATTTTTGGATAAATGTTGGAATAGCGGCTTACGCAAGCAATGGAAGCAAAAAATTGCAGCGGTGCTTTTTCATGATAGACTTCTGTGGATTACAGATAGCTAATTGTTACAGCTGCCGGAGGGATCAGGGGAGTTAATGATTCCATTCGTATCGTGAAAGATGGCCATACTCAAGAATATATGCAAGTATGGTTGACATTTCAAATCTGGTTTTAAATATTTCGGGTAGGTCACCCATACAAAACAGAGATGAGCCTTTAAGGGCTTGACCGATAAACATCGATCCTACAAAGCGCACTCGTTTGGGGAAGAATTCCTTCCTTCTGTTCTGCCTACTGCTCTGTACAACCGCAATAGGCTACTGCACAGCGGAAAAGGAAGCTTTCCCAGACCCGCGTAAGATAATTGCTGCAATCCCTGCCGATTTTCATCTCACCTATTGTCTGGACAAGAGCGGCAAGCCGGTCGGCTTTGTATTGTTTACAAAGGATGGCATACATGAATCACATGACTGAAAAACCTACCTATGAAGAATTACTAGAGCGGGTTCTGGAATTAGAAAAAGCTGAATCTGAACACAAGCTGGCCGAGGAGGCGCTGGAAAGCGAGCACACTCTCCTGCGAAATCTGATAGATAATGTGCCTGATCGTATCTATGCCAAAGACTCCGAGGGCCGATTTATCATTTGCAATGAAGCGTTGGCCCGCCGCATGGGTATGGATAGTCCGACCGAGATCGTGGGCAAGTCAGACTTTGACTTTCTGCCTCGTGAGATGGCGCAACGATTTCGTACCGACGAGCAGATGATCATCCAGTCCGGCACACCGATGATTAACCGCGAGGAACCTCTAACGACCGAGGGTGGCACGATCACACGGTGGAACCTGGCAACCAAAGTACCGCTACTCGACAAGCAAGGCAACCGGATCGGGATTGTGGGCGTGGGCCGAGAAATCACCGATCTCAAGCGGGCTGAGGCGGAGCTCCTGGAGACCAACCGCCGGCTCGAAATGGCCACGGCTCTGGCCAACGACATGGCTGCGAAGGCCGAGATGGCCAATACGGCCAAGAGTGAATTCCTGGCCAACATGAGCCATGAGATCAGAACTCCGATGAATGGGATCATCGGCATGACCGGGCTGTTGCTGGATACCGAACTTGACGATGAGCAGCGGCGCTATGCAGAAATCGTACGCAGCAGCGGCGAATCCCTACTTGGCTTGATCAACAACATCCTCGATTTCTCAAAGATCGAGGCAAAAAAGCTTGAGCTGGAGACACTGAACTTCAATCTGTCGAGCTTGCTGGAAGACTTCGCTGCCACACTGGCCGTACAGGCTCACGAGAAGGGGCTGGAGCTGCTCTGTGCTGCCGATATAGATGTACCAACACTGCTGCGTGGCGACCCAGGACGTTTACGTCAGATCCTCACCAACCTGGCGGGCAATGCCGTCAAGTTCACCCCTACCGGCGAGGTAGTGATCCGTGTTTCGCTGATGGAAAAGAATGAAAACGATGTTATGCTGCGTTTTTCGGTGCGCGACACAGGCATCGGCATTCCCAAAGACAAGATCGGCCTGCTCTTCGACAAGTTCAGCCAGGTGGATGCATCGACCACACGCCAGTACGGCGGTACCGGGCTGGGCCTGGCAATCTCCAAACAACTGGCCGAGCTGATGAATGGTGAAGCCGGTGTGTGCAGTAAAGAAGGTAATGGTTCGGAATTCTGGTTCACAGCGCGCCTTGGTAAACAGGATGTGGGAGCGTATGTGGAAAGTATCCAGCCCGCAGATCTGTGTAATGTGCGCGTACTGATTGTGGACGATAACGCCACCAACCGCGAACTCCTGACCACCCGTCTGACCTCCTGGGGCATGCTCACGTTGGAGGCACAGGACGGCCTTGCAGCGCTCCAGGCACTTTACCGAGCACTGAACGAGAACGACCCCTTCCGTATCGCCGTGATTGACATGCATATGCCGGGTATGGATGGCGAGACTCTGGGCAGGATCATCCATACGGACAATCGCTTGAATGATATCCGGATGGTGATGTTGACCTCTCTGGGGATGAGGGGCGACGCCCAGCACTTCCAGGAAATCGGTTTCGCGGCATATGCAACCAAGCCGATACGGCACGAAGAGCTCAAGGCAGTTCTATCCCTAACATTGACGGATCGGAATGGTGCGAAGCAAATCCAAC
>JAPLJE010000148.1 GCA_026388755.1 Deltaproteobacteria bacterium
ATTTTTCGAAAAAACTTTGCATCCATTGAGTCGATGCGGTAATTAGAATGCGTTGATACAAACAAAACCGTCATTATGGAGAATATGCATGCCTTACAATGAAGCACTCGATTCACGCATCATCAGCGCATTATCCGGCCTTTTGATGTCACGGGAAAATCGATGAAGGGCTGGGTCATGGTGGAGAAAGACGGATTCGAGGGGCAGCTCCTGGACCGGTGGCTTGAAAAAGCCAGAATATTTGCCAAGAACCTACCATCCAAACACGCTTGAAACTTCCCAGGGAATCGGCAGCGCAGTCTGAAAAGGAGAACCTCTGCGGGTTTATCTTCAAGAGCGACTCCCCCAGCAGCGGCCTTATGCGGGTCAAGGTATACAACCCGAAGGGCATGGCAGAAAAGAAAGGTGTGGGTCTGTTCGCCCGGGCCTTTACCCATCACTTTCCCCTGCTGCAGGTCGAGGAAGAGGGGCGGCTGAACGATCCTAAACTGCGGGAAACCTTTATCGAACAGATTTTCACCCTGAAGCGCTGGCGGGAGACGCTGGCTCTAGGCCGGAGCATGAAAAACCTTATTGATTTTCACTCACGGCACAAGCTGCTCATGCTTTCCCACAGCCCAGCCAACGCCAGAGTCATGGGCAAACTCGTGGCCCATGGGAAGCAGATGCCCATTCATGCGGTTTATAAACAGTATGAAAACCTTCTTGTCGAGACGCTGCGCATGAAATCGACACTGAAGAAAAACCTGAACGTCCTTGAGCACATCCTCGGCTATTTCAAGAACGATCTCAGCTCCGACGAGAAGCAGGAGATGCTTGAAATATTCGGCCACTACCGCAACGAGCTCGTGCCACTGATCGTGCCGGTGACGCTCTTGAACCATTACGTGCGTAAAATCGGCGAGCCGTATCTGAAACAGCAGTTGTACCTGAATCCGCATCCCATAGCCTTAAAGCTCAGGAATCATGCCTGACCAGAGAGTATCGAGGCCAGGTATTATGAATAAGACAAAAACAGGGGGTGTAACATGGAAAAAATCAACAGGCTCAAGGAAATCTCCCCGGATCAGCTCTTCAGATGGATGGAAGCGCACAAGGAATTTTATCTGATCGATACGTTAACGAAAGACCATTACCAAAAACGGCATATACCGAACGCTAAAAATGCCTGCGTTTTTGAAGTCTCGTTCATGGAACAAATTGAAACCATCACGGCGGACAAAAATGCCGAGATCGTTCTCTATGGCTCCAGCATCAGATCGATGGACGCGCTGACGGCAGCGGAAAAGCTCGATCGAGGTGGATACCGACACGTCAGCATTTTAAAAGGCGGTATCGAAGATTGGCGAACAGCCGGCCTAAAGCTTGAAGGCATCTCACCGGATGGGCTCGACGCCCCGAATACCCTGCTTGAATTGGCGGACCGGATATACCACGTGGATACGGATCAGAGCATCATCGAGTGGATCGGCAGGAATGCCAATACCCGTCATTTCGGCACAATCGCAATCCGCAGCGGAGCAGTCACGGTGAAAGACGGCGGCATCAGCGGCGTATTTGAGATCGACATGAATTCAATCAAAAACACAAACCTTGAAGGAAATGAGCTGCAGCCGGTTTTGATTTCTCATCTGAACTCGGATGACTTCTTTTTCACCAAGGTTTTTCCCGCTGCCAGGTTCAGCTTTTCGGGAGCCAAGATAGCCGAAGTTCCATTTCTGTCTTCTCCGAACTGCCAGATCAATGGGACACTGGAGCTAAGAGGCATAAAAGCAGATCAGCAATTTAAGGCTACCGTCACCGGAACGGCGGATAATGGGCTGACGGCAGAGGCGCACTTTGACATTGACCGGACAAACTGGAACATCATCTATGGATCAACTCGATTCTTTGAGCACCTTGGCATGCATTTGGTTTTTGATCTGATCAGTATTCAAGTGAGGATTGTCACCATTTGATCGAGCGGCTTAAAACCATTCCCGCTCTTTGGCCTGCACCGCAGCACCGCAGAACTGAATGCACGAGAATCGGCTGAATGAATCTCCAACAGCGACTCTCATCCATCCTTTTTGGGTGTTTCCGCAGTTCTGGAGGGCAGAATCCGCCGGGTGAAAATCGGAGAAAACAGGTACAGCAGCAGATACAACAGGCAGATATATCCTAAATACGGACTGAATACCGCCACCAGCAACAAAATGATGCTGGTGCGCCGGAACCAGGTGCTCTGATCCATGAACCGCCCGAGATGAAGATACCGAATCGGATAAATATTCATCGCCGCCGCAGCCAGCACCATGGCGGCAGTGGCGATATATCCCCAGAAGGAGATGGTGTCCGGACTCTCCTGAATGGCCTGGCTGAACATGATCAAGGGAGCGGTCACCAGAAGCGCTGCTGCCGGTGTGGGCATCCCCTTGAAAAAGCCCGGAATGGGAGACGTATCCAGGGTAAAATAAATCAATCGGGCTATTCCCATCACCGCATAAATCAGAGCGATCCAGGCAATGATCGGATCGGAGATGGCCAGAACATCCGAACGGGACAGAACCAGGTAATAAATCCAGGCCGGTACGATGCAAAAGCTGATGCCATCTGAAATATCGTCCAGGATCCCTCCCAATTGGAAGCGGGGGGGCTTTACATTGCCGGCTGGCGGTTCGGTAAGCCCGAGTTTACGGGCCATGGCGCCATCCAGTTTATCGAAAATCGCCGCACCGATCAAAAGAAGATAGGCTTCCCGGACCCGGCCTTGATTGGCAAACCAGACCGACAGCAGCCCCATGATGGCGTTCATCACCGTGAGGCCGTTCGGGAATGTGGACAGAATGCGGCGACGCAGGATCTCGTTGCCCAGACAAAGCTCATCCAGGAAAGCAGTGCCGTATTTGCGGCAATACCTGGCAATGGAACCGAAATTGATCACCAAAAAAATGATTTCGATGACAAATAGTCCCTTCAGCGGCAGGTTGCCCAGCCAGGAGATCCAGAAATACAGCCTGGAGGGCGGTCCTTCGGGAATATAAAAGGCGGTGGCGTAAAGCAGGGCAGCCACCGGAGCTGCTACGACCGTCCGCAGTCGGGTAAACTCACTGTTTTCCGGCTCGGGTCCTTTTCCCTGAGTGAATCCGCGGATAAAATGGGCAAAGCTGTCACGGATCAACACGATAATGCATAAAAGCAGGATGAAGATGGCGTGCAGCAGATCGGTTTTCTGATAATCGGGCGTGATGTAAACCAGGCGCCACATCATTCCCACGGCCACCAGCGGGAAAATGATGGCGTA
>JAPLJE010000057.1 GCA_026388755.1 Deltaproteobacteria bacterium
CTGTTGCATGCAATAGCGGAGCTGGCCAAAACCCGTCATATCCGTCTGGTTGTTGTTGGATCTCCGAAAACAAACGGTGGAATCGTCCGCCTGATTACCCATCTGGGGATCGGCAGGTTGATCACGTTTACGGGCCGAATCAGCCACGGGGAATTTGCCCGTCAATATGCCAGGGCTTCCGCGGCGGTTGTGCCTTCGGTCTATGAAGGATTCGGGCTTCCGGTGGGCGAGGCCATGGCCTGCGCCGTGCCGGTCATCAGTACCACGGGAGGAGCACTGCCTGAAGTTGTCGGGAATGCCGGAATCCTGGTTCCGCCGGAAAATTCGAAGGCTTTGTCAAAGGCCATTGCGGATTTGCTCGATAATCCGGAGTTGTCCGCTCGTCTGGGGCAGGCCGGATACGAGCGGGTTCATCAGCACTTTACCTGGAAGCGGGCCGCGGAAAAAACGGTTCAGGCTTACCGGGAGGCCATTCGTGATCACCGTCGATTTTAGCCGGCTCTCTCTTCGGCCCGGGGATCGTGTTCTGGATATTGGATGCGGGTCCGGCCGGCATACTGCGGCTGCATATCAATGCCCGAATATTACCGTTTTCGGCGCCGATCTTAATCTCGATGATGTTCAGCAGGCCAGAAACCGGATGCTTTTTCATGAGCAATGCGGGGGGCATGGCGGCGGAAGCTGGCTGCTTTCTGTTTCGGACCTTCATTGTCTTCCGTTTGAAGATGCCAGTTTTGATCAGGTGATCTGCTCGGAGGTTCTGGAGCATATTTCCGATGATACATCAGCCGTTACGGAAATCATGCGGGTTCTTAAGCCGAACCGCCCCCTGGTTGTCAGTGTGCCGCGTTATTTCCCGGAGCGGATCTGCTGGGCGCTGTCGGATGCCTATCATCAGACAGCAAACGGCCATATTCGTATTTACCGTAAACAGCAACTGATCCGGCTTCTGGAAGGACAAGGGGCGGTTTATCAGTCAAGTCATTTTGCCCATAGCATTCATTCCCCATATTGGTGGCTGAAATGCCTGGTCGGACCGGAGCGCACGGATGCGGTTATTGTGAATGGGTATCACCGGTTTCTGACCTGGGATATCCTCAAAAAGCCCGGAATCACCCGTTTTCTGGATGCGTTATTTAATCCTTTGTTGGGGAAAAGCCTGGTCGTCTACTGCAAAAAACAATAGCTGTTCAACAGCTTCGTGAATTTTTCCTGTCCGGAACACGTTTATGACCGACAATATTGGTGCCGATAACTCAAAATACTGCCGCACAGGCAGCATTTGTCAAAATATCGTTTGAATTTTACATTTTTTGTTGTGACTTTCTTGTTCCCCCCCAAATGGAGAGAAATCCGATCAACCAGACAATGCCAAAGTTACATGCCGGAACATTAGCTGAATGTGCTATCAGTAAGCTATTGGACAATTTCTAAGAAAAAGCAGTTGACAGAGTTGCAACACGTTGCTGATATTTATTAGACTTATTCTGTATCGGCACGTTAATTGCTTCAAATCTTGTATGCATAATTAGATGCAATTCGATGGTAAGTTCATTTCCCGATAAAATATATCTTGCAGTTTACGTTTATATACCATTAAAAGAATAAAGGCTTTTTATTATCCGCTTATGAATTAAAGGATCGATGGTTTTATTACCCATGCAAAAAGACAATGGCTTTACTCTGGTTGAGATGATGACGGTGATTGCGATTATGGCGATTGTTTCGGCCATCGCCATTCCCAATTTTTATTCTTACGCTGCCGGAATGAAACTTCGCAACGCCGGCCGGGATTTGTATTCTACCCTTCAGAATACCAGAATGAACGCCATTCGCCAGAACGTCCGATGGGCGGTTCGGTTTAACGGTGCTGCAAGCTATCAAGTTATAGACTGCGGGACAGATAATACATGTGGCACTGCGGATGACGATAACAGTGGAGCCAGCATAAGGCCGACTACCAATATATCACAGTATGCTGGAATCAACATGACAAGTTTTCCAGCCAGAGTGGAATTCTATCCTGACGGCACGAGCAACGGCGGAACAATTAACTTCGTAGATTCCAGGGGACGCACATCCCAGGTTGTGGTTTCAGTTTCAGGCAGAGTAAAATCATCATAAAATGATCGGGTAAACGGATGGACTCAATGCAAACTTGCCCCGGTGAAAAGGGATTCACGCTGATTGAAACCTTGATGGCAATTGCGATCATTGCCATCGGGCTGCTGGCGCTGGCTGCGCTTCAGACAACTGCCATCTCCGGAACCGGCAAGGCCAACAAGCATTCGATGGCGGTTTTGCTGGCGGAAGATCAAATTGAGAATTACAAGAATATTCCTTACGACAGCATTCCGTCTTCTCCTTCAACTGAATCGGGGACTCCCCTATCTTCCTGGGGTATTTTCACTCGAACCACTATCGTTCAAGACGGATCGCCGGTTCCTGGCTCCAAAACCATCACCGTAACCGTTTCCTGGCCGGATAAAGTCCCAAGATCCGTCGTGTTTCAAACCATTATCGCTCAAACTGGAATTTAGCGTGAAAAAGCTCCGCCACATACGATCCGATTTCGGATTTACACTCATCGAACTGTTGGTCGCCATTGCTGCTTCCGGACTTGTTCTGGCGGGATTGGTACAAATATTCTGGACCGCCAACCGATCCTATACGCATCAGGATGAAATGGCCACCCTGCAGCAGAACCTTCGCGTCGCCAAAACATATCTGGAGCGGGACATCCGAATGGCCGGATGCGGTATGGGCAGTACCTTTTTCAATCATGGAACTCAGGTTTTTCCGCTGGTCAATACCAATGGCGGCGCTGCCGGTTCCGACTCGCTGGTTATCACGTATGTGGATTATGACGACCCTTGCAATGATGCATTGCCCCCGTTGACGCCGAACGCAATCGCATCGCCAGAAATCACAGTAAACGAAGATTTGACGCATTCGGCAACCCCTCCGTCTCCACAGTACTCTTTTTGGACTGCGGGTGTTGTCTGTGCAGCAGCGCCATTTTTTGCGGTTTATACCAAACCCTTCGATTCCAGTACTCCAACAAAAACCCAATCTTATGTTTTTACTGTTTCAAGTGTTACAGGAACGAATAAATTGCAATGCACTGGATTGGGCAGTCCAATTTTCCTGCCAAACAGCTCAATCAGATTTTTCAGCTCAACGCAGCTTGTTACGGTAACCTACAGTTATACAAGCAACACGCTGACACGAAACGCCGGGGTGGTTGCCGATAGCATTGAAGATCTTCAGTTTGCTTTCGGGCTGGATACGACCGGTGACGGTACCGTGGGTACCTGGATTAACAATGCGGATCTGGATGATACCGAGAAAACTCAGGTTCGTCAGGTACGGATCAGCATCCTGGGAAGAAGCAGCAATCAGATGCCCGGGCAGCTGCCGAATGTCCGGCCTCTTATTGAGGATCATGCCGCCGGAACGGCTTCGGAGAAATATCTTCGGGAATTGCTTCAGTTTGAAATAAAACCGCGAAACATTCAGGGATAGACCGTCCAGCAGATCAAACCGCGCATTTGGTCAGGGAGAAATCGATGAGGAAATTTTGCGACACAATAATGAGACCTGTAAATAACGAAGGCGGTTTTACGTTAATTCTTGCGCTCATACTGCTGATGCTCTTGACCATCATTGGCACAACAGCCGTCAATACCTCGACGACGGAAACCATGATTTCATCGGCGGAAGAAGTAAAACGTACCACGTTTTATGTTGCCGAATCCGGGGTTGAACATGCCACCGCCATGCTGCGAAGCATGTTCGTTGCGCGGAATCAAACCGAGATCCAGGGAGCGCTTGCTATGGGAATGGATCCTCAACCCCGATGGAATTTTGCGTTAAATGGCGATGTGATTGGAACTGCAGCAAGCCCACAGCCAGCGCCCGGATCACAATGGGTGGCAAAATTTGACGCCGGAGCCCCCTGGATTGTGAATGCGGCTCTGGGAAGTGGTTACACCTATAATGTCAGGGTCTGGAACAATGCGGATGTGCCGAATGGAGTAGATCCTCCTGAACTAAAAGATACGGACGGTCTTATCGTTGTGGGCGCGATCGCTACAGGCCCCCGTAATTCCCGCGCTGCCATCGAAGTTGTTCTGAATGGCGGCATCGATCAATCCACATCGACCTCCGCATACACAGCCCAGGCCGGGGCAGGCGCCGGGAAAAATTATAATGCAGCCGATGTTGCGTCGATAGCCGGAGCCAACTTGGGGGCATTGGCCACCAATGTGAACCTGAAGTGATGACAACTTGTTTGCA
>JAPLJE010000590.1 GCA_026388755.1 Deltaproteobacteria bacterium
ACGCCGGTCATCACCGCCTGGGTAAATGCGGAATATTGCCTCAGCATTTCATCCAGGTTTGCAACCTGGGAATAGGCCTGAAGCTTGCTCCGAAACGTCTTTTCAGCCGAAATCACCCCCTGGTTTCTGAGAAGCGCCAATATCTCAAGCGTTTCCAGGGTAAAACCGGAGGTTAACGCCCGGACGGCAGCCGCTGCATCGCGGCCCGCCGGTTCCAGGACGGATAACCGGTCCGGCGCCGGCGAAAAAAACCGGGTATCCGCTGCCGATGACTTCAACGCATCCTCCCATCGATGGCTCATCTCTTCGAACCGCGTTTTCTGATTCCTGAAATCGGCGTCCGCCTGTGAATCTTCCACGGATTTGAGCATCGGGGATATCGGAGGAGACACGATGTCCGGCGGGCTGTAAGTATCATAGTCCGCGGACAATTTCTGATAATGGGAACAGGCGGGACAGGAAACGACTGCTGCCAGCAATAACGCACAAATCAGGAAGTCGGAAAGAGCGGAGGCAGAGAAATTTCGGCGTATTTTCATGGCTCTGTCTCCGTTTGCGACGGCTGCATGGCAATTTCCGGCTTCCGGGTGAGGCTTATTCCGACGATTCCTTCCAGCCTTGCCAGGTATTTGCCATAATCAGCCCTGGATCTTGCCAGCGCAAGCTGGAAATTGTACCAGACCGCTTCCGTTTCCACAAAATCGGTAAGACTGCCCTGACCTTCGCGGTTCCAGATTTCGGCGGTTTGCATGGCCTTTGTGGCCTGGGGAAGAAGCTGATCGCGATAAAGGGTCATGAGTCTTTCGGCGTTTTTAAGCCTGAAATACGTTTCCCGGATCAGGGCATGTGCTTCGTTGATCTGAACGTTTACCAGGGCCGCGGCTTTTTCGGTTCCAGCCCGTGCCGCTTCCCGTCTACCGGAGTTCTTCTCCCACCAGATCGGGAGGGTCATACCGAACTGGATCCCGTACATGTTGTTCGCGGAAGCATCGGGCTTATCCGGCGCATAGTATTCGTACTTGAATCCCACCATGAACTCGGGCAGGTTCTGGTAGTGTGCCACATCGGCCTCGGCGCGGGATTTGTGTGCTCCGGCCGCAGCCGCCCGGATTTCCTCCCGATGGGTCTCGGCAAGGGCGTAAATATCATGCAGTCCATGGACCAGAGGCGCCGGGGGTTCATCCTGAAGGGGCCCGATGACGTTCATCAGCGCATTCAAACGGGTGATCTCGGTTCTTTCGAGTTCCTCAAGCAGCAGCACGTCATACTGAACCTGTCCGGATTGGGACTGGGCTTTCAATACATCGTAAAGCGCCGTCCGATTTTGGGCATAACCTGTTTCTCCGATTTTTCTGAGGTGCTCAAGCGCCAACCGGTTATGTCCGGCGATTCGGAAAGCCTCTCGGATGTACTGCAGCTCATGATAAGACTCACGGACCTTGACCGCCGTATCCCGAACCGTCCGGTCAAGCTCCAGCCTGGCCATCTCCGATTCAGTTTCAGCCACTCTTCCGGCAGCCGCCAGTTTTCCCGGAAACGGAATCGTCTGCGAGAACATTGCTTCAACCCGTTTATTGCCCCATTCTCTGGAAGGATCGTACGGATAATATATGGTCGTGATCGTGGGATCCGGATACCCGGTTTCCACCCGGTATTTTTCAATGGCACCCTTCCAGGATGCCTTTGCGGCCCTTACCTCCGGGCTTGCTTGATAGACTAATGACAACAAGTCACGCAAGGAGGGGGACCCGACGATACGGCCCTCAAGCACTGTGAGTTCATTCTCCGCAGCCTGAGTCAAAGATACGACAATCGCGAAAAAAACCAAGGCCGGAATTGCGAAAAACTGACGCCAAACAATATTTCGAAAAAAAATCTGGTGCATATCCACCCTTTCATGGCCCGTCTTAATCCCCGTTTCCAAAAAGGGAAATGAAAAATTGATTCCGTAATTCCTTTCTTCAATCTCATGCCAAATATTCCCTGCCAACGGTACAAGCCTGACCGGCTTGGCCGGTCCAGGGGTTTGTTGGGAACAGGCCGTTCTCACTGATAATATAGCGGTTAATAAATCCTGTCAAAGGAGATTCCATGCTTCTTATCCCAAACGCCATTTTTCCCGGGTCCAGATGCCAAGTCCGAACGGGTCCACCTGTTTATGGAAAGGAAGGGAGGGAGGAAGATAATCCTGACATTTTGCAGAGATATGCCGATACCTCGACGTGCGTGTTGACCTTCACGGCGTTTTCCATTAAAGTAACATACTACTTTTTATGTCAACGAGGTAAAGGATGGTTATGAAACAGCATTCACATGATTTTGTTGAAACATACTCCGAGCTTGTCGGTTTTGGACTGGACAGGAAAACGGACGAAAATACGGTTATCTACTACCTGCAAAAATTTTCAGACGATCAGCTGATGAAACGGCTGATTCCCTCTCTGACCGATGCGGATCTAGAAGAGATTTTCGGGCTGATTAACCGCCTGCTGAAAGCCCATCTTTCCGATTCAGAATACCACCGCCTTTTTCTGAAAGAAGACCATCCTTGAAAAACAGGAATCAGATCCCTGACTGCTTTCTTTAATAAAATGGATAAAAAATGCTATCAGATATTCACCTTGAACGATACGCCGATACGCTGATCTGGGGACTGAAAACAGCCCGAACCAAACCATTCCACAAGCAGGATATGGTGCTGATCCGTTACGATGCCCCCGCACTAAAGCTGGCGGAGATTCTTTACACCAGGCTTCTGGAAATGGGGCTGAATCCCGTTCAACGGTGCACGCTGACACCCCACATGGAAAAATCATTTTTTCAGCTCTCCAACTCCAGACAACTGACCTTTCAGCCTCCCGGAGAACGTGAATTCTACAACAATCTGAGCGGCAGCATCTATCTGCATGCCCCGGAATCCATTACCCACCTGAGCGAAGCCGACCCTAAAAAAATCGGCAAGTCATCGGTTGCCCGAAAGTTTATTCGGGATATCCTGAACAAACGCGAGGAAATGGGAGATTTCGGCTGGACCCTGTGCATGCTCCCCACGATTGAGCTGGCCAGGCATGCCGATCTTTCGATTGACGAATATACCCGGCAGATAGTCAATGCCTGCTTTCTGAATCATGCTTCGCCGGTTTCCGAATGGCAGTCCATTTTTGAAAAATCCCGGAGCATCAAAACATGGCTGAACCGTATGAATGTTCAGTACTTCCATGTTGAGTCTTCCCATGTCGATCTAAAGATCACTCCGGGCGACCAGCGAAAATGGATCGGCATCACCGGGCATAACATCCCCAGTTTCGAGCTGTTTCTATCTCCGGACTGGCGGGGAACCCAGGGTGTGTATTTTGCCAACCAGCCATCCTACCGAAACGGCAATTACGTGGAAAACGTCCGGCTGGAATTCAAAGACGGTGTTGCCATAAAGATTAGCGCCCGGAAAGGAGAATCCTTTGTGAAAAACCAGCTTGCCATGGACAAGGGAGCAAGCCGGTTGGGGGAATTTTCTTTGACCGACAAGCGTTTTTCGAAAATTGACCGGTTCATGGCCAATACTCTTTTTGACGAGAATTTCGGCGGACCGCACGGCAATTGCCATGTGGCTCTGGGCTCCTCTTACACCGATACCTACAGCGGAAATTCCGCCGAATTGACAGAAAGACTGAAAAAAAAGCTGGGATTCAACGATTCGGCCCTGCACTGGGATCTGGTCAATACCGAACAGAAAAGAGTTTCAGCACATTTAACAACCGGCGGGCAGATAACCGTCTATGAAGACGGCCAATTTACCTGCTGATATCATCCACGATCACACCATTCACAGGATAATTTCATGAAAATTCTGATTACCGGAGGCGCCGGGTTTATCGGCTCTCATCTGGCTGAAGCTTACCTTGAAAAAGGAGACGATGTATATATTATTGACGACCTTTCAACCGGGTCACTGGACAATCTTCAGCCGATGACAAGCGACCCCCGTTTTCAGAACCGGTTGTTTGTTACGGTGGACACGATTTTGAATCATGAGAGTCTGCTGGAGCTGACCGGTATCTGTGATGTCGTCTTTCACCTGGCAGCCGCGGTCGGCGTTCTCACGATTCTGGAAAAACCTCTGGAATCCATCCGCACCAATATTCAGGGAACCGAAAAAGTCCTTGAGCTGTGCAACAAATTCAAGAAAAA
>JAPLJE010000433.1 GCA_026388755.1 Deltaproteobacteria bacterium
GGAAGTGGATGTCAACAAGGGCTATACCTGGTCGAACCAGGCCGGCCTAGATTTTTTTGGCGAGGACGTGATTGGCAAGGAGGTTGCTTATTACTTCGAAGGAGAGCAGGACATGTATGAAGTGTTAGATCCGCTCTTGCATGGGGAAGAAGACCCTATTTATGTCAGAAGCTGGCAACGAGGGAGAGACGGCAAGAAGAGTTTGCTCGCCTGGAGGTTCCGGGTGCTTAAGGATGCGGCCGGGAACGTGACCGGCGCGATCTCTACGGCGCGGGATATCACTGAGCGCAAATTGGCCGAGGAGGCCGTCACCAGAGAAAGAATCCTTTCCGACCATATCATCAATTCTTTGCCCGGAATTTTTTACATGTTTGATGATCAGGGGAAACTTGCACGTTGGAACAAAAAATACGAGGAAGTGACCGGTTATTCGCATGAAGAATCGTTCGGCATGCACATCCTTGATTTTTTTCCAGAAGAACACAAACACACTATCACTTTACGCGTGCAGTCCGTATTTGCTGAAGGAGAAGCTTTTGCAGAAATCCCTTTAATGACAAAAGGTGAGGAGCAAATACCGTACTTCTTCACCGGTCGACTCACTGTATTGGATGGCAAGCAATACTTGCTCGGCGTGGGAATTGACATGACCGAGCGCATGCGGGCGGAGAAGGAAAAGGATGCACTCCAGGCGCAACTGCTGCAGGCCCAGAAAATGGAGTCGGTAGGGCGCCTGGCCGGCGGCGTGGCCCACGATTTCAACAATATGCTTTCAGCGATCATTGGCCATGCAGAGCTGGCGATAATGCGGTGTACTCCATCGGAGCCGATCCATGCCAGCCTCAAGGTAATCGAGGATTCTGCCCATCGTTCCGCCGAGCTTACCCGGCAACTGCTGGCCTTCGCCCGCAAGCAGACCGTTGCGCCCAAGGTCCTTAACATAAACGATACCATAGCGAACATGCTCAAGATGCTGCTGCGGCTGATCGGCGAGGATATTGATATCGTCTGGAAGCCGGAAGCGGGTTTATGGCAAGTCAAGATTGACCCCTCCCAGATTGACCAGCTTCTTGCGAATGTTTGTATAAATGCCCGGGATGCCATCGCCGGGGTGGGCAAGGTCACCATCGAGACAAAAAATGCCGGCTTCGATGAGGCCGATTGCGCTGTGCACCACGGTTTTGCATGTGGTGAATATGTGATGCTCGCCGTGAGCGATGATGGCTGCGGCATGAGCAAAGAAGTTCTGGATCACCTCTTCGAACCGTTCTTCACCACCAAGGATATGGGAAAGGGCACGGGACTGGGGCTGGCCACTGTGTATGGTATTGTCAAGCAAAACGAGGGATTCGTTAATGTTTACAGCGAACCCGACAAAGGGACAACCTTCAAGATCTACCTGTCCCGGTTCGTGGGGGAAGCCGCGGCGCCAAAGGTCGAAAGCACGATGGAAATGCCCAAAGGCTGCGGGGAGATGTTGTTGCTGGTGGAGGACGAACCGGTGATTCTGGACGTGAGCCGGGAGATGCTGGAACAGTTGGGCTATGTTGTGCTGATCGCCGGTACGTCGGGCGAAGCGCTCCGCCAAGCTAAAGCCTATGCTGCCGAGATAGAGCTACTGATCACCGACGTGGTCATGCCGGAGATGAACGGCCGGGACCTGGCAAAATTGATCAGCAACATTAAACCGGGGTTGAAATGCCTGTTCATCTCCGGTTACACGGCCAATGTCATCGCTCACCACGGCGTGTTGGACGAAGGCGTAAACTTTCTTCAGAAACCCTTCTCCATGAAGGATCTTGCGTCCAAGGTGCGCCAGGCATTGGAACGAGAATAGCGCAGCCTTGTCGCCAATGAAAACTATAAATCCAGCAGGGTTTTTATGGCGGAGTTCTGGGCAGTCCGATGAAAGGCCGCTGGTGCCGCTTCGATGGGAAAGCGGTTGGTAATCAGGCTTTCAAAGGGCATGTCGGGATGCTGCTCCATCAGGGATAAACCATGTCGGAACTGACCGCAGCGGGACCCCAGCACTGTGAGTTCATGGATGACGATAGGGGATAGGTTTACCGGCGCAGAAACCGCAACAGTGGATTTCAATACGATAATCCCTCGGGGTCGGCACAAGGTCATGGCTTCCGCAAGCCCTGCAGCAGAACCCGTGGCTTCAACCACCACATCAGTGCCGGTACAATGATTGCTGTCTTGGGCAATCTTGACGCTGTTCCAGGCCGATAGCATCAGCTTTTCCGGGTGATGGCCGATAAGGGTGACATCAGATACCACTGTTGACAGGACCCAGGCACAGAGAATGCCCAGTCGACCATCGCCAAGAACGACAATCCGTTCCGAGCCGCTCAGGGTCAGTTGTTCCAGTATTTCACAGGCGGCCGAAAGTGGCTCGATAAACACAGCCCGATCATCGGAAATCCCTTCAGGAATTTCAATCAGGTTGGATATGGGTAAAATGCAGTAATCGGCCATGCAGCCGTTCAGCCGGTCAATGCCCAGGGTCGTCCGGTTGGGGCAGTGCCTGCCCTGCCCTTTTTGGCACCAGGAACAGTGTCCGCACGCCACATTAATCTCTCCAGCCACCCGTTTGCCAATCCAACGAGATTCCTCGCAGGACTCGACAATTCCGACGAATTCGTGACCCAGAACACCTGAAAACCCAAGGTAGCCGTTTATCAGCTCCAAATCGGTCCGGCAGATGCCGACTGTCTTCACCCGGATTCTGGCCCAACCCGGCTGAATCTCCGGATCCGGGTAATCCACCACAAATCGAAGTTGTCCGTCCCACACCACAGCACGCATCTGCCATTCCTTATGAGTCTGGCCCTATCTGGCCATCAATGCACACATGAGGTGCCGGCCAATCTGGATTATTCATAGTCATAAATCTGCACACGAGACCAGAACGTTCCGAACTGTTTGAGAAACCCCTGATGAAGCGGATGGAACTGGTAGGCGTCATGATCCTGAATCGTATCGAATAGCACGGTAAGTGCCAGGGAATAGGATTTTTCGATGACAGGTCGGTCGCCGGTATTGGCTGGTGCCCCGATATAAACGCCCCGAGCGGATTCGATGGCATTGAGGGATTCAAGCCCTTGACGGAATGCGGACTGCTGAGCATCTGAAAGATCATCCTTAAGCCAGAATACAACAATATGTGACAGCATGGAACCTCCTTTGTCGTGAAGCGTATCTGGTGAAGCATGAAACACAAATCTGGCTGATTTCAGGGAGGTCCAAAAAGCCGGACCAGCCTGATGACCTACCGGTTGAACCCATTTTCATCTTCAAGAAAGGCCGTGCGTCCTCCATGTGTTGACCGTTTATATAAATATCATGAAGACACTGAATCCCGCAATTCCGATAAGAACAAACCAGTCTGATCTGCCTGGATTAAACATGAATGAACGTCTGTTTTCCGACGAATAGCATCTGGATTCCATGGCATCGGCCAGTCGATCCGCGGTCTCAAGGGTGCGGCAGAGCAGTGGCAGCGAAAATTTGACGGTCCGGTAAACCGGATTTTTTCGATTCTGAATGCATCGGCATTGCTGGGCTGCTGAAGTCTCCCTGGCTTTTTCTACAATCTCCGGCAAAAATCGCACCATCAGGCTCATCATGGTCGCAACCTGTTTTCCGGGCAATCCGGGAAAAGGTCTGCAGAACCACTCGACGGCCGTGCGGATACCGGATGGGCTGGTGGTGCTCATCCACAAAATACCCAGAAAAGTCAAAATAATCAGGCGCCAGCATATCAGAGCCCCCTCAACAGCGCCCTCCGGATCTATTGAAATCAATTTACCTGAGGTACCGGTTAGAAAAGAAATATTCAAAGCCCGTGCCAGAAAAACAATAATCAGCAGAAACCCAATATAACGAACATGGCGAATAAACTCACCAAGCGAGAATCGAACGGATATCCAAAGCCCCAGACACAGGATTGAAAGGAAAATCAAACCATTCGCATCCGCCTTAAGAACGGCGATGCTGAGAAAAGCCATGCAGGCCATTTTAAAACGGACATCCATGTTCTCCAGGCTCATCATCCGTACAGGGCTTCCATTCGACAGTTACAGGGCATTTTTACGCCGGCGCATTCAACATCCCGGATCACATTTGCAAACAAACCATCCTTGATGATCGATCCGTTTTTCATCAGAATCAGCCGGTTGGCATATTCCATGGTTTTGTCCAGATCATGGGTTGAGACAATGATGGTCTTGCCTGCCTGATGCAGGTCAACGATCTGGGAGAGAACCTGAAGCATTCCGGAATGATCCAGATTGGCAAAGGGTTCATCCAGAACCAGTACCTGGGGTTCCATTGCCAGTATTCCGGCAATGGCCAGGCGGCGTTTTTCACCTCCCGAAAGTCTATGGGGCTTCTGGTCAGATAGATGTTCCAGGCCGACAGCGGATAAGGCCGATGTCACCCGCCGGTGCACCTCAGCAGGACTCAGGCATAAGTTTTCCGGCCCGAACGCCACATCTTCACAAACCGTTTCGCCCACGATTTGACTGTCCGCATCCTGAAAAACCAGGCCCACCATCTGGCGCGCCCTCAAGATATCCGCGGACACCGAAATCCCATCCACTTTGATCTCTCCGGTGTCCGGCGTCAGGAGCCCATTCAGATGCCTGAAAAGCGTGGTTTTTCCGGAGCCGTTATGTCCGGCAACCACGACAAATTCCCCTTTTACAATCTTCAGGGAAATATCGTCAATTCCCTGACTGCCGTCCGAAAACCGGTGGCTGAGATGCGAAATCTCAATAATAGGTTTATTTAAAGGGATCATCTGCGGATGTATTCTTTTAATATCCTGACAAGGGGGACTGCGGCGGCAATTTTAAGCGCATCCCCCGGCAAAAATGGATACAGACCTGCGGTCAGGGCTTTTGACCAGGCCATGCCGGTCACTGCCTTCAACCAGGGAACCCCGCAGACATAGACGATCAGGGCGCCTGTGCACATGGCAATGACAGAGAATAAAGGCTTTTTCGGCAATTTTTCAGAAAGGACGCCTATGACGAATACTGCCGGCAGATACCCCAGCAGATACCCGCCGGTTGGCCCTGCCAGTTTGGCGATTCCGCCGGTTCCGCCTGCAAAAATGGGGAGCCCTATCGCGCCGGTCAACAGATAAATGGCAACGCTCCATACCCCCCATCTGCCGCCCAGAAGGAGTCCTGCCAAAAACACGAATAAATTCTGTAAGACGATGGGAACCGGCCCGATGGGAATCGCCAGAAACGCGCCCGCTGCCGTCAGCGCCGCAAACAAAGACGCATAGATCATCATTCGAAGTTGGTTTGTTGGTTTCATGGGAATTCTTTCTATCACTCTTCGATCATGCAGTCGCCGTAAAGAACTTTCTTATGCGAACCATCCGGCAACTCCAGAATCAACGCCCCGGTGGAATCGATATCCAGAGCAAAACCCGTGGATGTTACCATCGGTGTAATCACCGAAACACGCCTTCCCAGTGTGCAGGTCAATTGTTTCCATTCAGTAATGGTTTTCTCAAGATTGTCATCCGCCTTGTCGAGATATGCTTGTAGTTCGTCCAGGAATCCAGCCAGAATCTCTTTTCGGGAAACCGGTTTTCCCAGAACCTGTCGAAGAGAGCAGGCATTGCGCTCATACTCCGTCGGATCGTTATTGACGTTGATTCCGATTCCGACAGTGATAAACGAAACCATTTCTGCCTCGGCTTCCATTTCGGAGAGCATTCCCGACAGTTTCTTGCCATCAACGAGGATATCATTCGGCCATTTGACGGCGGCATTCAACCCGGTCAGCCTCCGGATTGTCCGGCAAAGCGCCAGAGAGGCCGCAAAATTGACCCGAAAACACCATTGCAGCGGAATGTTGGGCCGAAGAATCAGGGTAAAATAGAGTCCGCCATCGTTCGAATACCAGGTTCGCCTCAGTCTGCCCCGTCCGCTGGTTTGTCGGCCTGCGATCACAACGCTGAAATGGGAAGCTCCCTTACGCGCCATTTCCTTGGCTATGTCCATTGTGGAAGAAACTTCAGGGAAATAATGGATCAAACCTTCCCGGTGCACAAATTCCCAGGGAAACGGCGTATCCGGCGAGCTGAGAAGCTGATACCCCCTGGGGGTTGCTTCTATTTCATATCCACATTCCTGAAGTTTTTGAATGTGCTTCCACACCGATACCCGCGAGATCCCGAGAGTTGCGCTCAAGGTTTCTCCGGATACAATGTCTTGTGCGGATCGAAACATGCCTAGAATTTTGGATTTCATAACGGTGATCGATTTTCGTTAGCCATAATATTTATTCAGGCTAACGAAAATCGGAAGACCTGTCAACCCGTTTATCAAAATTCTGGAATCGACTGAACCCGACACCGGAAAAATGATTATTACAGCGTCAC
>JAPLJE010000532.1 GCA_026388755.1 Deltaproteobacteria bacterium
CGGGTGGATTTGATGGTTGAAGAAGGACTGATCGATGAAGTCAAATCCCTTCTGAAAAGAGGGTACTCATCCAAGTTAAAACCGCTTCAATCTATAGGGTACCGGCATATTGTGGATTTTTTTGAAGGACGCCTGAGCTGGGATGATACCATTCAAACGCTGAAACAAGACACACGGCACTATGCCAAACGGCAATTGACCTGGTTTAACTCTGATTCACAAGTAAAATGGATTGACGCGGACCATATTGATGAAATTATCGATACTGTTAAGGCATTTTTGTCTCCCTGAGATGATACTGTTTCATGATATGATAAAAAGCAAATCTTATGTATGTATTGTTTTTTGTTTGATAGCGGCATTCGGGATTGGACTCATACATGCCAATCCTGCTAATTGCCTGACTACAAAGATTGCCCCAGCGGAATTTAAATACTTCTTGGAAAAAAGGCTGAATACGAAAAATGCTGAACTGAATTCATCTGCTCATTCCCCTGTAATTTATTATCATTCCATAATATCGTCATTTTATGGAAAATATGATTTCAAGCCGTTATGGACACTAGATACCGGTCTTACACCGCAGGCAGAACAGCTCGTCCGGTCCATCGAAGAAGCAGGGCTGGATGGACTGATATCCGAGGATTATCATTTATCCCGGATAAGAACCTTGATTGCGGATTTCAAAGAAGCGATGCTTCAGAGACAGTCTTTTGATCCTCAGAAACAGGCGGATCTGGAGCTATTGCTCACGGATGCGTTTCTACTTTTCAGCTATCACCTTCTTTCAGGCAGGGTAATGCCCAATGCCGTGGATTCGACCTGGCTATTTTTCAATCCAGTATCCGATATTTCTCTGATTCTGAACTCCAATGCCTATTCAAGCCGGATTGAATCTTTTTTTGAAGGACTTCGACCTGCGCACGCTGCCTATTATCGGTTGCGGAATGTGCTTCAGCTTTATATCGGTATTCAGAAGAAAGGCGGCTGGCCGTCTATTCCTCCAGGACCGAGCTTGAGAATCGGCGATACCGATGATCGTGTAGATAAAATTCGAAAGCGCCTGATCGTAACCAAAGACATCGATCCCTCTGCGCGCAGTGTCAAACCTTACGAATTTGACGAATCTCTGATGAAAGGGGTTCAGCAGTTTCAGAATCGGCATGGAATTGAGCCGGACGGCGTGGTTGGCCTGAGTACCCAGAAGGCGATGAATGTTGCGGTTGAGGATCGAATTCGGCAGATAGAGCTGAATCTGGAACGGTGGCGCTGGATACCCCGTGACCTGGGCTACCGGTATATATTGGTCAACATTGCCGATTACAGTCTGGTAGTTGTGGAGAATCAAACAACGGTTCTGGAAATGCGGGTGGTTGTCGGAAAGGCTTATCGCCGAACGCCTGTTTTCAGCGAAAAAATGAAATACCTGGTATTGAATCCATTCTGGAATATCCCGGTAAAGATTGCCGTCGAGGACAAGCTCCCCATTATCCGGAAAAATCCGCTTTATTTAACCCAGCAACATATCAAAGTATTTGAAAATTGGAGTGAGGATGCTCCGGAAATTAATCCGGTGATTATCAACTGGTATCAGGTGAATCCCAGTCATTTCCCCTACAGACTGAGGCAGGAACCCGGGCCATCAAATGCCCTGGGCAGAATTAAATTCATGTTTCCCAATAAGTTTTCTGTTTATCTTCATGACACGCCCCAACGCGGTTTGTTCAAAAGGGCTTCCAGAGATTTCAGCTCAGGCTGCATCCGCATTGAAAAACCGGTTGAACTTGCAAAATACCTGCTTCAGAATGATCCACAGTGGCCCAACCAAAAGATCATGGAAACCATCGAAAGCGGTGTAACGACTGTGGTACGTATCAAGGAACCCATTCCGGTTCACCTCCTTTACTGGACAGCCTGGGTGACTGAGATGGGAACCGTCCATTTTGGAAACGATATATATGATCGGGATCCGCCGCTTTCAAGGGCGCTTAAAGCAAAGCTGAAGGATACATTCCATTATATTTCAGCAGAAAATTTGCCGGGCCTGAGGGCAAAAAACTGATACGGCAGATCAAAGCCGTAAAGGCGGCTTTGATTTTAAACTTGTCATCTCTACCAGCACCGGATATCCCCCACATCCACATGAACGAAGTTTTCTGAAGGGTAATATCCGACACCACCTTTTTTCAGAGATACCGCAACGCGCCTAACTGCGGATATCTTTCGATCCGGCAAACGAATATCAACAGCCTTGCCTTGAATATGCAGGCTGTTCTTGGCGACATTTCCGCTTTCCCGACAAAGTATGGCATTGGTTTCAGGAGTCCGGTATCCGGATATGATGTGAAACGGGGATGAGCGGGTTTGTAGCTTTACCGATATGCCATAAAGATAGTCAAGAAGATGCGGATCAATGGTTTTTATGGCTCCCGTACGGTGATCCCGGAACAAATAGCTGATATCTTTCAGTGCTGCAGGCGAATAGCGGCCTTTGGCGAAATAGGAAACATCCATTTTTTCACCGGTATGGAGATTTAAAAAATGCAGTGCTTTGGACTGTCCTGCTTTTGCGGCTTTGGCTTTTTTAGGAATTGCGCAAAGAGCCGATTCAGGAATCATCCCCAACAAAGCAGCCAGCGCGCCCATCTTAAGAAACCCTCTTCGATTAATATGAAGTTCGCTTTCTTTTCGTGTTTCTGCTAGAAATGAAAAGATATAACCACCTCCTCAGCAATATTTTAACGGATGTTCTTGTATCGGTTTAATAAAAAAAACGCCTGATCTTGTCAACCCAAATCTATTCATCCCCATCGCCGGCTACACGCGAGACATGAATTTTCCGGTTTCCGTATTGACCTTGACCCTCTCTCCAGCCTCCATATACTCGGGAACCTGAACAACAACCCCATTGGAAAGCGTCGCGGATTTCGTCCTGCCGGTCACCGTTGCCCCTTTGATGGCGGGTGAGGTATTCGTGATTTCCAGCTGAATGGACTGAGGCAGCTCGATGCTGATGATCCCTCCATCACTCAGAAGGGCGGTGATACCTTCCAGGTTGTCTATGAGCCAGACAGATTGATCTTCCAGGGTTTCCTCACTCAGCACATACTGATTGTAATCTTCGGTATCCATGAAGGTATAAAGGTTGCTGTCCTTAAAAATGTACTGAACCGGTCTGCGACTTAATTCGGCATCTTCCAGCACATCATTTCCCTTAAAGGATTGATCCAGTTTCTGGCCATTTTGAACATTCATCAGCCGGACCTTGTATAGCGTCAATGCCCCTCGCGCGGATGGGGTTTTTACATCAATGTGTTTAACCATAAAGAGCTGTTGATTAATTGTAACAACATGGCCTTTTTTTAAATTGGATGCTTTAAGCATGGTCCGTCCTGCTCCAAAAATTCATTATTATCTGCCGCGTCCCAATAATTGGACAGGGGGGGTGGAAGTATGATTTTTTCTGATTCTTTATGCATATAATTGTTATGGAAAGATTAGTCAATAACTGGAAATATGGGAAGGAATCACTCGGACTCTGTTTCTGCATTTCCAGTATAGTTAGAAATATCCATTTCCAATTGCTCTCCGGAGCTCTGAAAGGAAAGATCATGCTTGATCAGAATTTCAAGAACCTGATACTGGATTGTTCTGAGCAGGCACTGGAATTTATTACAGGGAAAGAAGCCTGATCGGATTTGGTACAAAGCCTCGGTCCTAAAGCAAAGGGGCTTTAACTGTCGTCGTAAAAAAAGACAGCTACGTTGTCCCCGGTAATAGCGTCATCCGCGCCAATCCTGTAAAGCTGGACCGCGCTTTGCAATGTTGGAACCAACCTATTGTAACACGACCAATCCCTGACCATTGATGATAAGACGATGCGAAATGCTCTCGACGAGCAAGGTCATCAAATCCACATTATGTGCGCTGTCGGCCATCAGACAAAAACCTACCACGCCCAAAAAAAGTCGGCTCTCTGACCAGTAGAAGGCGATGATGATCTCAAACGTACCAACGAAATCAAGATGGCTATCCCCCTGCTTGATGCTATCGATATTGAGGCAAGGACATGACCGCAGATGTTCTTTTAAACCAGCGAAAATTACGGTACATGCTATAGATTGTTTCAGATAGATTTTCTGAATCAAGGTGTTCTTTACCTGTGGCTCGCCACCGGTAAAGAACACTTGCCCTTCGGAGAATGATGGACTGAAACCAATTTGAAAGCTGATC
>JAPLJE010000399.1 GCA_026388755.1 Deltaproteobacteria bacterium
CAAGAAGTAATATTGGAGCAAAAAATGGCTGAGTTAGATGTGAAAGCAGTGTCAAGATTTGTGCGAATTTCTCCTCGGAAAGTTCAAATTCTTGTCGACACCGTAAAAGGAAAGCCGGTCGAAAAGGGTCTGTATATTCTGAAATTTATGCCACAGAAAGCAGCTGCAATTGTGGAGAAAATCGTCCGGTCTGCTGTTGCCAATGCTGAACAGCGTGCGGGCGTTGATGTGGACGCGCTGATTATCAAGAATATCACCGCTGATCAGGGGCCCTCCCTGAAACGCTTCAGCGCCAGAGCCAGAGGCCGTGGAACGCAAATCATCAAAAGAACCTCACATATCACGGTAACGTTAGCAGAAAAATCGTTCTAAAAAGGAGGATATCGCTTGGGCCAGAAAGTAAATCCAATTGGGTTGAGATTGGGAATTGTCAAAACTTGGGAGTCACGCTGGTTTGCCAGTAAAAAATATTCGGATTACATTCTTGAGGATTTTAATATCCGAAAATATCTGAAAAAAAAGCTAGGTCACGCAGGCGTTTCCAAGATTGAAGTCGAAAGATCTTCCAAACGCGTGAGACTACGCATATTCACATCCCGACCCGGAATCATTATTGGAAAAAAAGGCGCAGAGATCGTTCAGCTCAAGCAAGATGTCGAAAAAATGATTTCCCAGGATGTAATTATTGATATTCAGGAAATCAGAAAACCGGAATTGGATGCCCAACTGGTAGCGGAAAATATAGCCCTTCAAATCGTAAGGCGAGTCGCTTTCAGGCGTGCGATGAAAAGGGGGATTCAGTCTGCGATGCGTTTCGGTGCCCAAGGTGTTAAAGTGATCTGCTCGGGCAGACTTGGCGGCGCTGAAATGGCCAGAACCGAACTGTACCGTGAAGGAAGAGTTCCTCTGCATACCCTTAGAGCCGATATTGATTATGGATTTTCAGAAGCCAATACGACCTACGGGATTGTCGGGATCAAAGTTTTTATTTTTAAGGGCGAAATTCTGAAAAAAGATGCGGTTGAAGTCAGATAGGAACGGATAGGAGATACAGGGCATGCTGAGTCCCAAAAAGGTAAAATTTCGAAAACAGCAACGTGGACGCATGAGAGGGTTATCTAAGCGTGGGACTACGTTAAATTACGGAGATTTTGGATTGCAGGCGGTTGAATGCGGTGCAATCAGCTCAAAACAGATTGAAGCCGCCCGAATTGCCATGACTCCAAAGAGTTGGCTGTGGAAGCGCTAAGACTAGCGTCTCACAAGCTGTCCATAAAAACGCGATTTATAGAGAGGAGCGAGGTGCAATGAAGGCCGGTGAAATAAGAAAGCTGACTCCTGAAGAAATGGAACTGAAAGTCGCCAGTATGCAGCAGGAATTGTTCAATCTTCGATTCCAGCACAAAATTGGCCAGCTTGAAAATCCCAAGAAATTAACATTTCTCAAACGGGATATCGCAAGATTAATGACCATAAAGCACGAACCCAGGATGTCATAAGACAGCTAACCCAGGAACTCAAAAGAGAACGGCGGACATGAAAACTCGAGGAATGAGAAGGCAGATGGTTGGAAAAGTCATCAGCAACAAAATGGATAAATCCATTGTTGTTCAGGTTGAAAGGCTTGTAAAGCACAAAGTGTATCATAAATTTGTAAAACGCCGTGCAAAATTTGCCGCCCATGACGAAACCAATGCCTGTAGTATTGGCGATAAGGTATTGATTACAGAGTCTAGACCCATCAGTAAAACCAAAAGATGGCGCGTCAGTGAAATCGTCGAAAAAGCCATTTGATGATAAAGGAAGGCAAAGAAGATGATTCAGTCAGAGACCCTATTAACAGTGGCAGATAATTCTGGAGCCAAGACTGTTTACTGTTTGAAAGTGTTAGGCGGCTCCCGGAGACGGTATGCAAGTGTCGGCGATATTATCGTCGTATCTGTTAAGGAAGCCATCCCCAATGCCAAGGTAAAAAAAGGGGAAGTATTAAAGGCTGTTGTCGTTCGTACCAAAAAAGAAATCAGAAGACCGGATGGCTCGTTTATCAGATTCGATGATAATTC
>JAPLJE010000728.1 GCA_026388755.1 Deltaproteobacteria bacterium
ATTGGATATGAGTTCACGAATCTGCATGATAAAACTTGGAGTATCGGATCTGGTACGATCTACGGAGATTTACCATGATGGGCTTGGTTTTCCTCTATATGACGATATTTCCGACATAAAATTCTTCAAACTCAGTGGAACGTGGCTTGCGCTCTTTCCCAGTGAGGAATTGGCTTCAGATGCACAAGTCAATTCAGACGGTCAAGGTTTCAGCGGGATTAACCCTGAACAGGAAGGTTCAATGTGAAAAGGGCTTTAATATCTCTTGTGCTATTCGCAATGCTTCAGCCGGTTCCCTTTCCAGCTTTTGGACAAGATGAGTCAAATTCTCCGGCAAATGGAATATTTATTGTCGGAGTTGTGAATGATCCCCCCTACCTCATCAAGGACAATAACGGTGAATGGAACGGTTTTAGTGCCGACCTTTGGAAAGCCGTCGCCAAAGAACTCAAGGTTCCGTACGAGTTCAAGGAAATGGAATTTTCCAAGCTTCTCGACTCCCTTAAGGAAAACAAGATTGATCTTGCAATCGATGGTTTCTTTCTGTTGGCAGAGCGCCAAAAATACATGGACTTCACCGTCCCTCTCGGCAGCACCCGCCTTGCTGTGGCGACCTTGCCAGATAAATTGGATCATCCCTGGATAGGGGCGTTAAAGATTTTCTTTTCATGGGGAATAATAAAGATCATTGTCCTGCTGTTTGTGGCCATCAGCCTGCTGGGGTTCCTACTATGGTTCATAGAGCGTGTGCACAACCCTGAACACTTCGGGGGCAGGTTTTTGCATGGAATCGGATCAGGGATTTACTGGGTTGGCTCCACCCTGGCTTCCGGTGTCTGCTTTGGAATTAGCCTCAAGTCATTGGCAGCAAGGGCTCTGGGCCTGTTCTGGATGCTGGTATGTACCGTGATGTTAAGCGCTCTTACAGCATCGCTAACCTCATCTCTTACTGTGAGCATAAATATGGCAAACACTGTGAGTGAAGAAACGCTTCGACATATACGCATCGCAGGAATCAAAGGCAGTGCTGAAGCCACTGTGCTGGAAAGAATGAACGGGATGCGCTATACCCTGTACAACACTGAGGAAGATGCTCTGAAGGCGGTGTTAAATAAGGAAGTTGACGCATGCCTCTACGACGAGATCACGCTACGCTATTTCAGCGGCAACGACTATAAAGATAAGATTACAGTCTATCCTACAAACATGAAAAGGTTCTCTTTTGCCTATGGGCTTCCGAAGGACAGTCCATGGAGAACCAAGATCAATGTTGCCTTAATGGACTTCATGGAAAAACCCGATTGGGAGTTTCTCCTGAGTCGCTACGGAATTGGACAAAATTTCGAGGAAATACCGTATGCCCCTTTTAATATTAGGGGAAGACAGCATCGAGAAAGATTTCAATAGAAGCCACACTTGTGCGGGAGGGGTTAGAGGAAACAGACAAATCAATCTAATTGGTGTTATCGCTCCACTCAGCCGAGCCAATCTCAAACATAATAGTTATAAATTATAGTCACTTAGAATTAACGCCCCCCAATAACATGAATGACAAGATGAGGACCACGGATAACGGATCAGACATCCCGGTTTCCCGCATGGGTCTGAAGACACTTATTATTCTTCGGTTGCTTCGCAGACGCACGGGGCGCCTCGTTCGAGCCATACTGATCCTTGCTTCTCTTGTTTTCAACTATTGCAGCGATTCAGCATTGGTTTGTTCATGCACAACTCCACCGGACATTGAGTGATGAATTGAAATCATGGTCGGGCCTTGTAATGAAAGAAATTTCGTACAAAGACGGTTGGAACCTGAAGGGGTATCGAAATGCCTCCATTGATGTTCCTGCTTGGTTCATTGTCAGCAAGGATGGACTCATTATCGATATTGAAGGCTTCCTTTCGGATCTTTTTGGACACATTTCCCCTCCAGTCGATGCAATCTATAATGCACCAACAACAATCCACACCAGCGCGGGAGAGACGTGGCGTATGTTCGGCAGACATGTTCTCGGTGGCAGTGTAATAGTTGCAATTTGTTCTCCCGACAGTGTGCCTGATGCTGACATGAAATTGATTAACAATGCAGCCAGATTCGGATCAACATTGGAAGAGGCGCAGTCACTGCGCTCACGCGAATTGGACTTTGAAGTAAACTATGCAGTAGTGAGTTCCAAAGGTCAAATCAAAGCTGCATATGGAGGCACACCCCTCAAAACAGATTTTGACCTTCTGCCTAAACCGAACAATGACACTGATAGAATCATCAGCGCTGGAAACCCGTATCTTCTCTCCTTCACTCCAATACTCAACAGCCACGGCCAAGAA
>JAPLJE010000350.1 GCA_026388755.1 Deltaproteobacteria bacterium
ATCCACGCTGTGAAACCAGCCGCCCTCAAATGCCGTAGCAGTGGCCTGCGGGTCGTTGTAATAACCCATCATCACGTTGTTGCCGCGCATCACGATCTCTCCGATGGTTTTGCCGTCTCGCGGCACCGGCTGCATGGTGCCGGGGTCCACCACATCCGCAAACATGGCAACGATATAGGGTACGCCCTGACGGGATTTCAGTTTGGCTTGTTCCTCGGCAGGAAGCTCGGCCCATTCCTGATGCCAGGCACAAACCGTGTGGGGCCCAAACACTTCGGTCAATCCATACGTATGGGTAATGATGGCGCCCACGGATTCCATGTTCTGAATGATGGTCGGGGCCGGCGGCGCACCCGCGGTCATGATGCGCAGGGGATGCTTGAGTTTGATGCTGTTGGCGGTCGCGTATGTGGACATGCCGATCAGAATCGTCGGGGCCGCGCATAAATGTGTGACGGTTTCCCTGTTGATGGTTGGGTAGATTTCTTCCGGCAGCACCTTGCGCAGGCAGACATGGGTTCCGCTCATGGCGGTGACGCCCCAGGTAAAGCACCAGCCGTTACAATGAAACATGGGAAGCGTCCACAGATAGGTCGAGGTGGAATCAAAGCCGATTTCCAGCATTTCTCCCAGCGCATTCAGATAAGCGCCCCGGTGATGGTACATAACGCCTTTGGGAAGTCCGGTGGTGCCGCTCGTGTAGTTGATGGTGATGTTCTGATATTCGTCATCAACTTCCGGAACGATAGGCTCCGGGGAGCCTGTGGCCAAAAATTCCTCATATCCCATGCCTGGCAGCGGTTTGTCATTACTGATATCGCAGATATTCACAAATGTTTTTCCCTGCGTCAGTTCACTGACAACCGGCGATACCAGGCCGGCGAATTCATTGTCCGCAAAAACGGCCTTGGACTCCGAATGATTGATGATGTAACTGACTTCCTGAGATGCCAGGCGGATGTTGACGCTGACCAGCACTGCCCCGATCATGGGAACGGCAAAGTGTGCTTCCAGCATGGGCGGAATATTGGGGCAGATGAAGGCGACCTTGTCTCCTTTTTGAATGCCGATTTTTTTCAAGGCGCTTGCCAGCTGATTGACCCTTGCGTAGAATTCCTTGTAAGTATAGCGCTTATCGTTATAGGCAATGGCTGTTTTGTTCGGATAAATCATGGCAGACCGGCTGATGAAATGAACCGGTGTTAAGACATCAAAAAAAACATTTTTATTATCCATGGGGTCATTGTCTCCTAATTTCCGTTCAAGTGCAGTTTGCAGCAGTTTTTACCGTCAAGACATGATAGGGCCGGATCATAAAAATGAACGACCGCTCAGTCATAAAATTGTATTGATTTATCGCCATTCCCTGGATTTTGTCAATCAATTTTTTCAGACTCGATAAACTGAACAAGAAACGGAATTAAAACTGAATTTACTCAAAATTCCAGGAACGTACCCTGTTTCGGATACTGCCGCTCAGCACGGCTTCCATAAACTCGTCGGCAAGGACTTGGCTGGCCTTGGCCACAGCGCTCCAGTAAGCAAAGCGCTGTGAATCCTTGCCTTCAAATCTGTAGAAATCGTTTCGATCCGGAATCTTGCGATAGGGGAGCCGGTCGATAAACTGCTTTGAGGGCGCCATCATCAGAACATTGTCCATATTCCGGGCTCCGGGTTTTCGCCAGTACAGTTTTTTGTCCAGCCACCCGGGAATGACCCGCTCCATGTAGTGGGGAAACAAGGTCAGCCCATCTGAGTTACCCGACAGCGGAATGTCCATGTGATAATCGATCACGCCGCCATCCCGGTAGACACCGGAAGGGGACTCGGGAATGTCCTTTACCCCGGACATCACCAGAGGAATGGATCCTGAGGCCAGAAGCGCCCCAGGCAGATTCTCATGGGTGAGCGGTACCCGGTGAAGGGGAAATCCGGTGATCTGAAAAAAAGGTGGGAGGTTCCGGGAATCATAGAAAAGCACCCGTTCAAAAAAAACTTTCAAAAAAGAACGGCTGACAAGATTGCCCAGGGCTGCGACCAGCAAAGTGGTGGCAAGCAGAAACCTTCTGTCGCTGGCAGCCGGTCCTTTACATCGGACCGCCATGAAATTAAGTCTTAAAAACGGGTGATCCAGAATTTCCCTCGGCCCCCGGTTTTTCAGAAACGCCTGCTGAATCCGGGCGCTTTCCCGCGATACGGCTTCCGGAGACGGCTTTCCTGCGTATGCCTGATGAATATATGCGGATTCAAAGTCCGACAGTGAGGTTTTGGGGTCTGCCATGCACTGGCCGGCAAAACGCCAAGCTCCAATGGACGAGCCGATCAGAAACAGCGGTGTTTTTCTGCCTTGGAACCAGTCAGAAAAAAGAATCCGGTCCAGATGCCGCAGAACCAGCCATTTGGGGCCTCCGGCAGCCCCGGCAACCACCGAAATCCTGTCTGGCCGCAGCCCTACTTCACTGATGATTTCAAAGGCTTTTCTGCCAGCATAGAAAACCAGATTGCCCGTCATATTGTCTGCTTTTTGCTGCCGGAAGCGATGCCTGATTCCGTACTTCCAGTTAAAAATTGAGGAGCCGCATAGGCCGGGCCCGGATATTGGTAGAACCCCTGGCCACATTTTGCCCCCAGTCGTCCCTCATCCACGTAGCCTTTCATGAATGCGGCGTTGGCGAGGGTCTGTGGATCTTTGAGCTTTCTGGCCCAGTAATCGGTGACTTTCCAGACCGTATCCAGGCCGATGCTGTCCATCATGCCGAAAGGCCCGACCGGGGTATGCATGATGCCCATCCATGCCCGATCGATGTCCTCCACTCCGGCCACGCCTCCGGCGGCAAGCGTCTGCGCCGCTTTGAAAACTTCTGTGAGCATTCGGCTGAAGTGTCGGCGTGGGGCATGATGTCAACGATGTTGGTCACCCGTGTATCATGAAAATGAAAGGCGGCGAATCGGTCGGGCCGGCCCGTGGCTTCGGCGAACATGGAGGGAATCAGGGTTGATGTATTGGTTGTAAAAATGGTATGTGCCGGGCAAAGTAGGTTAAACTGTGAAAAAACCTTGGCTTTCAGGGCGGGATCCTCGGGAACCGACTCGCTGACAAAATCGGCATCCTTTGCCGCATCTTCCGGATCGCTTGAAAATCGAATGCGCTTGAGTGCGGCTTCGGCCTCCTCCGGCGTCAGTCTGCCGGAATTCCGGAATGAACCGGCCAGTTTGGCGATTCTTTTCATGCTGATTTCAAATATTGCAGGTTCCACATCGTAGAGAACCACTTTATATCCGCTAATGGCGCACTGGAAAGCGATCTGCTGTCCCATGGTCCCTGCGCCGATAATCAGAATTTTTCGAATGTCATCAATCTTCAAAGCCATTCTCCATTGGCAGAAAACTTATAGCCTTTTCACTGTTGGTATTTCGCTAAGGGTTGAATAGAATAAATTCACTTCTTTGATAGGCCAAGAAAGTCCAGGGAAAGGAAAGGATCACCTTCAATATCTGACACAGGAGTACCTGAACTTGTCATCATTTTCAATGAAATTCAGAAACAATGCTTTTCTTTTTCGTTTTCTGCATGGGGGCGGCAGAACAAATCCTGAGACAGAAATAAAAAAGGGCAAACCGGTTAAGGAAAAAGTCATAAAAACCGATCTGCCCTTAAAATAAGACGACGGGGAGGTTTATTTATCTGAACAGCAGGAACCGGTGGTACCGCAACTGGAACAGCCTGAGGTAAAATCAATTCCGCAGTCCACTTTGAAACCACTTACCAGAAAATCCACCTTGATAGGCTTGGCTTTTACCATGAATTCTTTATCCACAACATATTTAAAGCCACCAATTTCAAAAACATCATCTGTTTCTTTTGACTCATCCAGAGCCATTGCCATACTTGGCCCGCCTCATCCACCTTCGTTTAAAAAAATCCGGATGGGAGAGACTTCCTTACCTTTAAAATATTCAGCTATCTGTTCCGTAGCTGATGGGGTAACCTCGATCATGACGACCTCCTATAGATATAATAAATTAAATCCGCTCATAAGAGCAGATCGGACATACTGTTTAACCAGTACTAATAAGCGAAATTAACCACAGGAAAGATATTTGTCAATGATTATCAGGGGCCTGGATTCAGGAGTCAAGGGAAGGAAACAGTCGATGTCCTAGCGGCTCTGATCCGTTGAAAGAATTCTGGTCATCTGCTCTGTAAGCCCATTCGAAGTTCCGACTCATTCCAGCTCCTCCGGAATAAACGCCACCACATCATCAATTGAATTTGCATCAGTCAAAAGAAGAATGAGACGATCCATTCCAAGCGCATTTCCGGAGGCTGCCGGCATATCGTTTAAGGCGCTCAGAAAGCTTTCCGGCATGGGGTACTCCATTTTTCCGGAATGTTGGCGAAACCGTTGTTCTGCTTCAAAGCGCTTTCGCTGCTCAACCGAGTCTGTCAGCTCGGTGAATGCATTGCACAGCTCAAGTCCGGCGATATAAAGCTCGAAACGCTCGGCAACCGACGGATTATCTGGTTTCAGCCTGGCAAGAGCACTGCAGGAAGCCGGATAATCATAAAGAAAAACCGGATGATCGTTTCCGAGGCAGGGTTCAATTTCAATTGCCATGATTTCATCAAAGCGATTCTGTGCCAGCGCTGCTTTCATCGAAATCCGTGAGTGCCGATCAAATGCTTCGCATACCGTCAGGAGATCCCAGGGCGATGACAGCAATATCCTCTGGTTTCGATAGCCAATGGAATCGGATTGGCCGGCAACTCCGGCGACAAACTGAATCAGTTTTTCGCACTGGACCATCATTTCAAGATAGGTATGGCCAGCAGTGTACCATTCCAGAAGGGTGAATTCCGGCAGGTGCAGTTGGCCCCTTTCCTGTTTGCGGAAGCACCGGCAGATTTGAAATATTCGAGGGTATCCGGCGCTTAGGAGCCGTTTCATGCAGAGTTCCGGGGAGGTGTGCAGAAACCACCCCCCGGCTTCCTGAGCATCAATATGGGTTTCAGGCGCTGGGGCCGGAATCCGAACCGGTGTTTCGACTTCAAGATAATCGTTTTGTATAAAAAATAAACGAACGGCTTGAAGGATTTTGGCTCTCAGGATCAGATTCTGGCGAATGAAATGTTGTCGGTAATGCTTCATAGGCTCCATTAAAAGAATTCTTGCAGGGTTGGAAGCTATTGAAAAAGTCTTGTTTCGGAGAACATTCCATGCTATCAGAATCAGATTATAGCTATACAATAGAACAACACGGGGATAATCAACCATTATTCATACTGAGATACCATCGCATTCTCAGAATTTTAATCGTTTTTGTCAATTCATTTATTTCTGAATCATCAGGTGGAGGAACGATTCATGACTCAGGACAACAAGCGTTCGGCTTTCACAACGGTATTCCTTCTTGCATTCTTTTTTCAGGTTATTTTTGTTTTTGCGGACACGCGAGATACGCCCAGCAAGGCTGCTGTTGAGTTTGCGCGGATGTATTATCAGCTCGATTCGGCAATGGCGACCCGACTCTGTGATGAACTGGCGCTGGATGAAGAAAGCAATGTGGTGGCCTCCTATATTCAAAGCACGACAAAGCAAGCCAATGAACGGGGGTATGATGTCAGTTATATGAAAAATAGTCTTTTTAATGTCAAAACCCATACGCTTAAGATGAATTCAACCAGCGCTGAGATTCGAATTACCGGGGACATGAAAAAAGGAATCAATCCGCTGTTTGCTTATGTGGGAAAACTGTTTTTTCTCGGAAAAACCACTCCACTGGATCAGACCGTCAATGTCATCAAGGAAGGTGGAAAGTGGAAAGTCTGCGAAGGTTTTTTTTCAGTATCTGAAAGCTGATGATTTATGAAAGGAATCATGGAAGGCATCGGTTACGGGATGCCCGGAGTCCCTGACACCGGGCTCTCATGCGATCGGATATAAAACCTTATCATCTTCGGGTGAGACAGCGCTCATGCTTGTTTCTATCCCCCATCCGCCATGATTCTGATTGAAAAATCTCCAAAAGCCATGTCCCCCGTTTATGCCCGAATGCGCCAACGGGCTCGCCAGATTGTGTCACGATTTTCACAGCCTGCTTTTCACAGAGACTTTTCACCTCTCATTGAAATATCGAGAAGTTTTTTTCATACTAACCCTGTTTTGAGAAGCTTGTACGCGTTTGTCGCCGAGCAACTGGAAGACGATTTTGGGCATGGGCTTGACCATGCCGTTAAGGTAACCGTTGATGCCGGTGTATTGATGATGATTGAAGGCAGCCGTTCCGGGTATTCGAATGCTTTTACGGAGCAGCGCGTCATCATTGTGCAAAGTGCGGGGCTCCTTCATGATATCAAACGGAAAATGAAGCACCATGCCGTTGAAGGGGCGGAATATGCCCGGAAAACCCTTCGAGCCTATCCGTATGCTCCAGATGAAATTGAAGACATCTGCCAGGCCATTCGCAATCATGAAGCGTTTCAGCCTCCCGTCAGCATCAACACGCTTGAAGGGGCTCTGGTAGCCGATTGTCTCTATGATGCCGATAAATTCCGTTGGGGACCGGATAATTTTTCGCATACCGTGTGGGACATGGTGTCCTATTTTGACCCGCCGTTGTCGGAATTTCTGCGCCGTTATCCCAAGGGAATGGAAGGGCTTTTAAAAATCAAGCAGACCTTTCGCACTCAGACCGGGAAGGTTTATGGCCCTGAATTTATCGACATGGGCATTGCTATTGGAGAAGAACTGCTGGATGTGATACAATCAGAATTTATTTCTGTTAAATAACGCTTGTTAACTACCACCTCGGTCCGAAATAGATTTGCATGAAAAGATGTCCCGTAGATGATGAAGTCATTATTGCCATCCGCAGCTTCAATTCTGGGGTATCTGCCCGAAGAACTTCAGCGAAAGTCGATCTATGATTTTGAGCCTGAAGACCATCGCCGGGTTGCAACCTGGAGCTATCCGGCTTTTTATTGCGTCGTTGCGCAAGCCACCTGTCATGAGGTACCTTTTGAAGGAAAACGATAAGTTCCGGGTTGTTTCTGCCTAAGAAACTGAAATGGATTGACGAACAGATGGATTTTTTTCTCTGCGTGCTGGGTATGGTTATGGTCATCGAAGGGCTTCCATATTTTGCTTTTCCGGAGCAAATGAAATCCTGGGTATCCAAGATTCTGGAAATGCCGGATGGATGGCTCAGGCGTTTTGGTCTGGTGCTCATGTTCATGGGCCTGTTTCTGGTGTATCTAGGAAAGAGGTAATCCGATGCATGCTCTGGATGATTATGATTATGAGCTTCCCGAAGACCGTATTGCCCAGAAGCCTTGTCCGCAGAGAGATCGCTCCCGGTTGCTACATCTGGACCGCAGGTCCGGCGATATTTCCCACCGGGTGTTCTGCGATTTGCTCGACCTGATGCGCTCCGGAGATGTCCTGGTTGTCAACAACACAAAGGTTATCCCCGGCAGAATATTGGGTCAAAAAGATACCGGCGGCAAGGCCGAGGTCCTGATATTGACGTATGCAGATGGCCAGGCGGGTCGAAAAACGGCCGGAGAATTTGCCTGCACCTGTCTGATCAAAAGTTCAAAAAAACCCCGGACAGGCTCAACGATATTTTTCGATCATGGCCTTCGGGCCGAGGTGCTCAGGCAGTCAGGAGACTGTTACGATGTCAAGTTTACCTGTGAAAATGATTTCGATCAGGTTCTGTATCAGGTGGGAAAAGTGCCGCTTCCCCCTTATATCCGGAGGGATTCCGGGACCGAATTCCGCGAGGATGATACCGCTTATCAGACCATCTATGCATCTGAAAAAGGGGCGATTGCCGCGCCGACGGCCGGGTTTCATTTTTCAACTGGACTGATAACCCAATTGCAGAATATGGGAATCGCTGTGGTCCAGATTACCCTTCACGTGGGATATGGCACATTTATTCCGGTAAGGGTATCGGATATCCGGGATCACCGGATGCACAGCGAAACCTATGCAATTACCAAGCAAACTGCTGAAGTTATCAACGATGCCAGGGCCGGTGGCGCCCGTGTGGTGGCTGTGGGCACAACCAGCGTTCGAACGCTGGAATTCTCCGCATCTGAAAACGGAAGGGTCATGGCAGGATCCGGACCCTGTAATCTGTTTATTTATCCCGGATACCAATTCAAGGTCGTGGATGCCATGATCACTAATTTTCACCTGCCCCGATCGACGCTGCTGATGCTGGTATCTGCTTTTACAGGTCGGAACTCTATTCTGAATGCTTACCAGGCAGCCATTGAAAATGGCTACCGGTTTTACAGCTATGGGGATGCCATGCTGATTGATTGATGGGGGCTCACCTGGAATTTAAAGAAATATCAAGGTCAA
>JAPLJE010000248.1 GCA_026388755.1 Deltaproteobacteria bacterium
CGCCCAGTTGACCGGTGCCATCGGCGCGGCGCTCATCGCCATGAACAAATAAAAAAGCCTTCTTTTCCCCTGATGAAAAAAAGAAGGGTTTTTTATTTGTGGATATTCTGCGACTATTTGGTTTTAGTAGTTGCCGCTGCCTGAGGCTGTGCTTTGAGTTGTTCCAGTCTACCTGTAGCTGCGTTGATTTTTTTGTCCAGAGATTCGGCCTGGGCCTTGTCCAAATTCAAGGCCTTTGCTTTGTAAAGAAAATCCACGGCAGCTTCCAGATCAGCGATGTTCCCCCTGCTGGCTGCGATTTCGGCTTTATAGATCAGCAGTGTTTTGGCCATGCTGTTCAGACGAAGGTCTGCTGCATCGCGAAGCTCCCTGGTCATGGCATAAGGCTCTGCCAGATTGATGTAATATTTCATGTCCTCAAAATCCGGAATGCCCGGATCATCCAGAATCGCATCCGCCTTATTCAGAAAATAACTGAAAATAATCGGATAAACATCTAAATCTGAGTAAACTTTCTTAACTTTTTCAGGTGCTTTAACCCCGGCAAGGGATATCAACTGTTTTTCTCCCAAGGGTGCAAATCTTCCCTGCCAGATTTCAATCCCGTTCTTTGCCGTTTTGATATAAAATTTTTGGGAGTTGCACAGACTAGTGCCGAGAAGAATCAATACCAGAAATGCCAGGCATCCGGCGGCAATTTTAATGGATATATCCATGGGGTCGGCGTCTTTTGCGGGCAATGCCGGCTGTACCGGTTGTGCCGGTTGTGCCGGTTGATCATAGGTGATCTTGACTTTTGGGGTTGAAGCCTGCTGGAGCTCGATAGCCTTCTTTCGTTCCAAAGTTGCGGCAGCCTTTTCAGCAGCGATACGTTCGGCTTCGGCCTTTTTTTCAGCGGCGATGCGCTCAGCTTCGGCCTTTTCGGCAGCGGCTTTTTCAGCGGCAATGCGTTCGGCTTCGGCCTTTTCAGCAGCGATACGTTCGGCCTCGGCCTTTTTTTCGGTGGCGATGCGCTCTGCCTCGGCCTTTTCAGCGGCGATGCGCTCAGCTTTGGCCTTTTCAGCAGCGAAGCGCTCGCCTTCTGCAATGATTGCCTTCATATCGAAGGTATTGAAAAGTAATGCCCTTTTCCGGCCAACTTCTTGATCATCCTTGCCCGATACAAAAGGTGGGGCATCCGGAATAATGGACTTGTCCGGGAGCGGAACAAACAGGTTGTCCGGTTGCCAGGCATCAAATTTTTTTAAAATCAGCTCGCTTAAAAGAATCGGCTTCTTCTGGATTGGAATTCCTGCTTTTCCTGCCTTTGCCGATTCTTTAGACCCCTTTAATTCGACCGTGACCTGCGTCTCTTCGGTTTTCAGATCAGCATTCTGTCCTGATGCTGTCGGGTCGGCTTTGACTTTCTTCGCCGTTTCTTTCTTTTTTGCAACCGTTTTTTTCTTTGAAGCTTTGGTAGTGCTGGTTTTTCCCATAACAACCCCTTTGAAATGACGGATAACTTTTTATATCAGAATGATGTCAACCCTATTTTTTATATCGGAAGAAGCCGGATTTGTAAATAGCATTTTTCATTGCGGTTCAGGTTGAGAGGTTAGATACTGAATTATTGGATTCAGGAATAAAGATGATGTTCCTGGCTGTCTTCAATAAAACGGTTCAGCTCGGGTTTCCAGGACTCGGCAATATCATCCAGAGAATCCATGCGCTCCATGCGCTTTCTGATTTCCGGATTTCCAATGATCAGGTCAATCGGCAGCCTTTCAAATTCATATTCATAAGGGGGATTTTTCCATGAAAAATCTTTCGCATGATGGCGCATGACTGCCTGAAGCAATTTGAGCGAGGTGATGTAAGGCAGGTAACTGTCCGGCTCCGTGATATGAAGTTGAAACCCTCTGCAGAGTTTTCCCTGCCACTTGCCGGAGGTGGGTTCAAATGCAGCCTCTCTTAACACGATTCCCAGCAGGTCTTTATCCGTGAGGCACGATAAAATTCGTTGCGGATCCAAAAAAGGCGCGCCAAACAATTCAAAGGGCTGGGTGGTCCCCCTGCCTTCGGACACATTGGTTCCTTCCCAGATGACCTGGCCGGGATACACACCTGCAGATGCCGGCGTCGGCAGATTCGGGGAGGGCGCAACCCACGGCAAGCCGGTGTCCGCATACCCCATCGTCCGCTTCCAGCCGGTCATCGGAATGACTTCGAGATGGCAACCGATGCCATAAACGTGATTAAAGAGACTGGCCATTTCCCCGATGGTCAGTCCATGACGCATCGGAATCGGATAACGTCCCACAAAAGAGCGGCAATCCATGGACAGGCAGTTGCCTTCAACGCTCCGGCCGTTTATGGGATTGGGCCGGTCCAGTATTAGAATGGATTTCCCCTGGTCCCTGGCGGCTTCCATGCAATAGGACA
>JAPLJE010000630.1 GCA_026388755.1 Deltaproteobacteria bacterium
AGGAATACACCGAACGCAACGGCAGTCAGCTCGACAACAACCCCACCCCCGGCAACAAGGCCGGAGGCATCACCACCATTCTGGAGAAATCCCTGGGGGCCGCCACCAAGGGCGGAACCACAAACCTGGTGGAAGTGGTCGACTTTGCAGAGCCTGTTCAGGGGCCTGGCCTCGTCTTCATGGACACGCCCGGCTTTGATCCGGTTTCAGTCACAGGCCTTATCGCTGGCGGTGTGCACCTGATCTGCTTCACCACCGGTCGAGGCACGGTTCTGGGCTCCATCCCCGCCCCCACCCTGAAGCTGGCCTCAAACAGCGACTTGTACCGCCTGATGCAGGAAGATATGGACATGGATTGCGGGCAGGTCCTGGATGAGAGCCTGAGCATCGCGCAGATGGGGGCGCAAATTTTCGACCGGGTCCTGGAGATCGCATCCGGCAGGAAGACCCAAAGCGAACTGGCGTCCCAGGGGCAGTGGGAGTTTCATCCCTGGTACATCGGGGCTGTTGTATGAAAGATGGGTGAATGGGATATCCGATTCATCGATTATTTGATAGCGTATGACCGGCGCCGGGAACGGCTCCCGATGCCGGATGAGATCAGACTTTCAATCCAGAAGGGGCCGCGGCCCCCAAACGCAAGGAGGGAAAAGAATGAGACGAGCTCTAATAGTACTGATGGTTTTTGCCATGGCCCTGTCGCTGGGCTTTGGGTCGGCTCTGGCCGAGCAGAAGGTGATCAAGATCGGCGCCTTGTACCCCCTGACGGGCAACCTGGCCGCCACGGGCATGGACTGCAAGCGAGGGGCCGACCTGGCGGTGGAGATCATCAACGGCAAGTTCGACCTGAACCTGCCTTTTGCCAAAGAGGCGGGCATTCCCAATCTGGGCGGCGCCAAGATCGAGATCATTTATGCCGATACCAAGGGCGACCCCAAGAACGGTTTGGCTGAAGCCGAGCGGTTGATCACACAGGAGAAAGTGGTGGCCCTGATCGGCGCTTACCAGAGCGCGGTGACCAAGACCGCAAGCCAGGCGGCCGAGCGGCTGAAAATCCCCTTCGTATGCTCCGATTCCTCCTCGCCCACGCTGACCGAGCGCGACTTCACATACTTCTTCCGGGTGTCCCCTCATGACGGGACCATGGCCCGCAATCAGTTCGAGTTTCTGAAAGATCTGGAGACCCAGAAGGGCAAGAAAATCAAGACGGTCGCATTGATTTACGAGAACACGGAATTCGGAGCCAACGTGGCCAAGATGCAGCAGCAGTACGCCAAGGAATTCGGTTACACGGTGGTGGCGGACATTCCCTACCCGGCCAACTCCAGTGATGTGACGAGCGAGGTTGGCAAGATCATCTCGGCTAAACCCGATGTGGTGATGCACGCCGCCTACATCACGGACGCCATCCTCTTTACCAAGACTTTCAAGGAGATGAATCTGGTGCCCCATGGCTTTTTGAACATGGCGGGCTACATCGAGTCCGACTACCTGCCCACGGTCAAGGCCGACGGCGACTATTTTTACGTGCGTTCCACCTTTGCTCTCGATCTGGCCAAGAAGAAACCGATGGTGGGCCAGGTAGCCGCGCTCTACCAGAAGAAGTACAACATTCCCATGGGTGAAAATACCGCCCGCAGCTTCTCGGCGCCCTTTGTTCTGGCCGACGCCTTCAACCGCGCCAAATCCACCGATCCCGAGGCCGTCGTGAAGGCCCTTCTGGAAACCAACATTCCGGGCGATCAGATCATCAATCCGTGGAAGGGGATTCAGTTCGATCCCAAGTCTCACCAGAATATCCACGCCTCGGCCATGCTGGTGCAGATCCTGGATCAGGCCTATTACACGGTCTGGCCATTTGATGCCGCCAGCCGCGACCTGGTGTGGCCGTTCCCGGCCTGGAAGGGTCGCAAGTAACCAAAAGGGCCGCCGGCCCTAAACCCTGACCGCCGGAGGCAAGCCGCCTCCGGCACGCGACGGCTTGGAGTGCTCACACATGGAACAATTCGTGCAACAGCTGGTCAACGGCGTGCTCATCGGGCTCGTCTATTCCCTGCTGGCCATCGGCCTCACCCTGGTCTGGGGTGTCATGAACGTGCTCAACTTCGCCCACGGCGACTTTCTCATGCTCGGCATGTTCCTCTCCTACTGGCTCTATACGCTGGCGGGTATCGACCCCCTGTTTTCCATACCGATCAACGCCGTGGCGCTTTTTTTGATGGGGATGTTCATCTACCGGTTCATCATCAGCAAGGTGATGAAAGGTCCGGGCCTGGCCCAACTGGTGGTGACATTCGGCATCAGCATCTTTATCTCCAATTTCGCAGCGCTCATCTGGACCCCCAACTTCCGCTCCATCGAACACACCCTGCTCTCCGGCACCTGGGACATCTCCGGCATCAAGCTCAGCATCCCCAAGTTTGTGGGCTCCATCGGCAGCATCCTCACCTCCTTCGGGGTCTTCTGGTTCCTGAGGAATACCCGCACCGGCAAGGCGATCCTGGCGGTGGAAATGGATAGGGAGGCCGCCGTGATCATGGGTATCAACACCGAGCGCATCAACTCGCTTTCCTTTGCCATCGGTTCGGCCCTGGTGGGCGTGGCCGGAGCCCTGCTGGCGACTTACTACTATATCTATCCTTTCGTAGGCGGTACTTTCGGCCTGGTCTGCTTCTGCATCGTGGCCCTGGGGGGATTCGGCAGTATCGAGGGGGCATTCATTGCCGGCATCCTGGTGGGGGTTGTGCAGACGTTGGGCGGCTATATATTTGACCCGTCCTACAAGCTGGCCATTGTTTTCGCCATGTATCTGATCACGGTCTGGATCAGGCCGCAAGGGCTCAAGGGGTGGTAGGAATGCAAACTATATCGGGCAAACAACTGGCTGCGGGCGGCGCCGTGCTGGCGCTCTTAATCATCTTGCCGCTGGTGTCTTCATCGTTCGGCCAGCATGTTATGATCATTACCTTCATGTTCGCCATGTGCGGCGTAGCCTGGAACGTGATGGGCGGCTATGCGGGCATGTTCTCCTTCGGGCAGGTGGCCTTTTTCGGGATCGGAGCGTATACTTCCTCCTTTATGGTGTTGACCTTCCATCTGAGCCCTTGGATCGGGCTTGTGGCGGGCGGAGTCCTTTCCTCGCTTCTGGCAGCTCTCATCGGCTATCCCTGCTCCAAACTGCGCGGCCACTATTTCGCCATTGCAAGCATCGCTTTTGCCGAGATCGTCCGCATTGTTTTCAACAACTGGAAAATGGTGGGTGCGGCCGAAGGGCTCACCCTTCCCATGGTGAAAGAGTCCCTGGTCCATTTCATGTTTCATTCCTCGAAGCTCCCTTACTATTACATCATGCTGCTCTTTCTGCTGATAGCCGTGGCCGTTTGCTACTGGGTGTCCACGTCCAAGATGGGGTACTACTTCCGGGCGATCAAGGAGAGCCATGAAATCGCCGAGGTGCTGGGGGTAAACGTGGTCCGCTACCGGTTGTTCGCCATCATGATCAGCGCCTTTCTCACCTCGATGGCCGGGACATTTTACGCCCAGTACATTCTCTACATCGACCCTGAAAGCGTGATGATCCTGGCGATTTCCGTCCAGATCGTGCTGGTGGCCATGCTGGGCGGGGCCAACACGGTGCTGGGGCCGGTGGTGGGGGCGGCTATTCTGATCCCGCTCTCGGAATACAGCCGGGCCTGGCTGGGCTACAAGGGTACGGGGGTGGATATGATCCTCTACGGCACCCTGATCACGGTCATCTCCATGTACCAGCCGGCGGGCGTGTGGGGTGCCATCACCAACCTGATGCGGAGGGGCAAATGAGCGCGGCGCCATTATTGGATGTGCAGTCCATCAGCAAGTATTTCGGCGGGGTGCGGGCCAGTGATGATGTCTCCTTCCACGTGGACCGGGGTGAGATCGTCAGCATCATCGGCCCCAACGGTGCCGGCAAGAGCACGATCTTCAGCTGCATTACCGGGTTTCACCGCGTGGACAAGGGCCGGGTGTTTTTCAAGGGTCAGGACATCACCAATCAGAAACCGCACACCATCGGCAAGCTCGGCATTGTCCGGACCTTCCAGATCGTGCAGGTCATCAGTGACATGACGGTGCTGGAGAACGTCATGACCGGCGGCTTTCTGCGGCACAGCCGTGTGGCTGACGTGCGCCGCAGCGCCGAGGAGATGCTGGCTTTCACGGGACTTACGGACAAGCAAAACCACAACGCGCTGGAGCTGAGTATTTCAGACAAGAAACGGCTCGAAGTGTCCATGTCCCTGGCCATGAAGCCCGAGCTGATCATGCTCGACGAATCCATGGCCGGCCTCACCCGTGTGGAGCTGCGGGAGATGATCGAGCTGATCCGCAAGGTGCGCACAAACGGCGTTACCGTGGTGGTGGTCGAGCACGTCATGGAGGCTGTGATGGAACTCTCGGACCGGGTGATCGTACTCAACACCGGCCGAAAAATCGTGGAGGGTCCGCCCAAGGAAGTTGTGGCAAACCCCGAGGTTATCCGGGCCTACCTGGGAGAGAGGTACAATGCTGTCCGTCAATAATTTATCCGTGGGTTACAAAGGACTTTTGGCCATCCAGGACGTCTCCTTCGAGGTCAAAAGCGGTGAGGTGGTATCGCTTATCGGCTCCAACGGTGCGGGCAAAACCACCCTGCTCAAGACCATCCTGGGCCTTCTCAAACCTGAGAAAGGTGAGATCCGCCTGAACGATCAGGTGATCTCCGGTCTGCCGGCGTATGAAGTCGTCAAGAAGAAGATCGCTCTGGTGCCTGAGGGAAGGCGGCTATTTTCGCGTCTGTCGGTGCGGGACAATCTGCTATTGGGGGCCTACGCCGTCGTGTCCAAGGCGCAGATTGCCGAAAGCCTCGAGGCGGTGCATCGGATGTTTCCCTGGATCGAAGAGCGCGCCGACCAGCGTGCCGGGACGCTTTCGGGAGGCGAGCAGCAGCAGGTGGCCATTGCCCGGGGACTCATGTCCCGGCCCGAGCTGCTCATGCTGGATGAGCCCTCCCTGGGCGTCATGCCCAAGCTGGTCACCGAAATCTTCAGCACCGTGGCGCACATCGCGGGCGAGGGTGTCACCGTGCTCCTGGTGGAGCAGAACGTGTTCGAAGCCCTGCAGGTCTGCCAGCGGGCCTACGTCCTGCAAACCGGCCGCATCGTCATGGAGGGGACGGGCAGCGAGCTGTCCCAGTCCGATCTGGTGCGAAAGGCCTATCTGGGGATGTGATCGGGGTTGCCATGGATGAAAAGACGAAACGAATCCTTGAAGCAATTTTCATGGCCGGGCTCAAAGCCGTGGATCCTGAAGAGGCGATCCGGCGCCATGTTCAATTGATGGGAGATTATCTCAAAGTCGGTGAACATTTATACCCCCTGGCCTCCTTCGAGCGGATTATTGTGACCGGTTTTGGAAAGGGAACCGCGCCCATGGCCAAGGCCCTCGAGGAAATCCTGGGTGACCGACTCACGGAGGGCTGGATTACCGTCAAGTACGGTCATGGGCTTCCGTTGAAAAAAGTCCGCGTCATGGAAGCAGGACACCCCATACCGGATCAGGCAGGATTGCAGGCTACGCGATTCATATTGGACCGCCTGAAGGGGTGCACGGAAAAAGATCTGGTCCTGTGCGCATTTTCCGGCGGAGGGAGCGCCCTTTCTCCCGCCCCCCGTGCTCCTCTCGAACTGGGTGAAAAACAGCAGACCACGCAGCTTCTCCTTGATTGTGGGGCAACGATTTTCGAGCTCAACGCCATGCGTAAGCACCTGTCTCTGTGCAAGGGGGGGCAGCTTGCCCGAATCGCGTTTCCCGCCACACTCGTTTCCCTGTTCCTTTCGGATGTGGTGGGTGACCCCCTTGATGTCATTGCGTCGGGTCCCACGGTTCCCGATCTGAGCACTTTTTCCGATTGCATCCGCATTGTCGACCGGTATGGGCTTTGGGAAAAGTTGCCTACCGAGGTGCTCAAGCTGCTGCAAGAGGGGGCCCAAGGGTTGTTCGCGGATACGCCCAAAGCCGGAGATGCTGTTTTCAAGAAGGGTCGGAACCTGGTTGTCGGGAGCAATCGCGCAGNAGAGCTCGGGTACAACACCCTGATTCTCTCATCCTATGTTCAGGGCGAGGCCAGGGAGATCGCCCGGACTTTCGCCGCAATCGGAAAAGAGATCGTGGCGTCGGGTCATCCCATCCCGCCCCCCGCATGTATTCTGGCCGGAGGCGAGACCACGGTCACCATCCGGGGAAGCGGGAAGGGCGGCCGAAACCAGGAGCTGGCCCTTGCGGCCGCACTGGCAATAGATGGGTGGCCGCAGATGGCGCTTCTCAGTGCGGGAACCGATGGATCGGACGGACCCACGGACGCGGCCGGGGCGTTTGTCGATGGGAATACCTGCCCGGATGCGCTCCGCAAGGGAATCGACCCCGAAAAATACCTCCAGGGAAATGACGCCTATCATTTTTTTAATCAATTGGACGGTCTTTTCATAACCGGTCCGACCCGCACGAATGTCATGGATGTCATCTGCCTGCTGGTCAGTTGCTCTGATATCGGGGCATCACGTATGGACCCTCCGGGATGACGGCGATGGATCTCCCGGAAGGCTCGGCGATTGCCCGGATGAAGTCGAGCGGTGAGATATCCGCGTCACGGTAATGGACACCGGTCAGGGACCTGTCCTCTTTTGACAACTTATCCGAAAAAAGGTGGATGTTGCCAATCTCCATGGGTTTTAGCTGCATTTCGGTCTGCCATTCGTCGATGGAAGCCCTGGACTTTTGCAGAAGCGACTCCCGAAAACCTCCGGTCCCAAGCCGGCTCAGCAGTTGTTGCGCCTGGACGTATTCTCTGGAGCCCATCCCTTCGGAACATTCAGAGAAGATAATGATGTTGCCTTCGGGCTCGAGCAATTCCATGGCTCCGACCATGCCCTTGACAGTCTGGTAGTAAGTTTTGTCCAGGGGATAGCCGCCGCCGCTGGTGATAACAGTCCGGTATTGGGTGTGCACGGGTATCTCGGCATAGCGGCGCATGTAGGCAACCGCCTCGAGATGGCTTGCCTCGATTTCCCCGAAGTTGACATAGGAGAGATTTCGCTTGTCGTCTATGACCGTATTCACGGCAAGTACCCGGCCGAGCATGCGGATAATTTCCGTGAGCTCTTCATGGAGCGGGTTGCGCGGATTGCCGTCAAGAATGCAGTTGGCGGACCTGGGGTGTTCCAGAAAGCCGGCGTTATGAAATGTGGTGATGGTATCCTGGTGGGCGATCCCGGGAGCCACCACTTTCCTGCCGCCGGAGTAGCCGGCCATAAAGTGTGGTTCGACCAGCCCCGTTGCAATCTTAACGTCTGCTTCGACGAAACGCCGGTCGAGCCTGACAGGTGTGCCTCGTGACGTATTCCCCAGATACGCGTGATCCGCGTCATTTCTGGCGAAATGATTCATGACGTTGACCGTATCGAGCACCCAATCGTTTCCAACCAGTTCACGGAGTTCTTCACTCTCGTTCGGCCTGTGTAAACCGGTTGCCACGAGCACTGTCATCGCGTTGGGTTCAATTCCAGCCTGTATCAGTTCCTGGATGAGAGGCGCCAGAATAACGGAATTCGGCACCGGCCGTGTGATATCGCATATGAGGATACAAGCGGTGCGGCGACCTGCAGCCTCCCTGGACAACGGACCGCATGCGACAGGACTCGCCAGAGCTTTCAAAACAGCACCTGCAGGATCAGCCAAAACGGGCATCGCGGCTTTTTCAATTACCGCGATGTCCCAAGCGTCAGGAAAATCAATAAACAATCCGCTTCTGCCGTAATTCATCTTTACACGCATGTTCGGACCTCCGCGACTTTGGGTGCAGACCATCGATGGATCTATATTTGTTTCGATTCTTCCGGATGGGGTCGGGCCACGCCAACTAATATACACTATAACATATGGTGAATGAAATCAATTCCTATCATTTTCGGTTTAGACTGCCGATTTTCCTGCTGCTGCGGATCGATGCGCTGTTTGGCAGAAATATGGTCTTACCAAATAATTGCTATGCATATTAAACGCGCATCATTCCTTTCCTCAAAACTTTTTGAAATAAAAATCGGGTATGTTCATAATCAAGAATCCATAAAAATAAGTATTAGTTTATCCAATTGTGAATATTAATCAATAATAACTAATAAGTATAAAATTTATAGTAAATTATAAAAATAGTATTGACAAGTCTAATAATTATTTTTATAAACGTTTTAAAAGTGGTAATACCAATTTATAAAAAATCAATCAAGTCAACAGGAGGGTAACATGGCGTGGGCAATGGCAATCAAACCGTCGGAAACAACTAATGGATGCGATGTGTTAATCCAAAGACAAATCCCAAAAAATATCCAATATTAGGAGGTTTAAATGGTCACTTGGACACAAATTTATACACCTGTCTTTGGAAACGTGCTGCTATCCGCTTTGGTAGCGGCGATACCCGTAATCGTTCTTTTGGGAGTGCTTGGATTCGGCCATGTGAAGGCGCATTGGG
>JAPLJE010000566.1 GCA_026388755.1 Deltaproteobacteria bacterium
GGTTTCTCCCATTCCAAGGAGATTACGGCCTTCGGAAAGGCGGATCGCAGCTTTTGTTTTCAATGCGATTTGAAGTATCGAAAGATCCTTATGGGGGTCGTTAAATAGAAGCTTCGCCTTAACCTCCTGACCATCGTAGAGCGTTACGGTGAGATCCTGGCTGTTGCCCAGATCGTGAGCTGTGCAGAGAACGAGACCATCGGTATCGATAATGAACCCTGAAAACTGGACGTTATTTTCATCCGATCGGGCATTGATACAGACCACCGATTCTATTTTGGACAGAACAGCTGCCGGAATGTGCCGGTCAGAGTCCTGCCGTTCTTCAGTCAATGGATTATGGATGTAATGCGATATGTGGTCCCAAAATTGTTGTTGCTGAATATCAGGGTTCATTCCTGAAAAGCAGACGATAACCCGGGTTGCCAGAGCGGAGTGAGGGGCAAGATCAACCAGCCAATTGTCCTGGCCCTTTATGGCATGAAACCTCACATTTCCTGCTTCCGGTTCGGAACGTTGAATCTGATACCCGGCGTCACCCCACCATTTTACCAGCATATCGGCCATCTCGCCGATGGGCAGTGGTATCTGTTTCTCCACTGTTTCCGAGGCGCTATAGCCTGGTTCGGCAACAGTGATGAGGGCAATCAGTAGAATAATATGGCAGGCATGAGGCTTATGCTTCATAGATTTCGATCAATACCACCGTAATATTGTCATGGCCGCCGGCGGCCTTGGCAAGCTCAACGAGTTTTTCCGCTTTATGTGTCAGCAGAGCCGTTGACGCAAGCACTGCCAGAATGTCCGCATCTTCAACCATATCCGAAAGGCCATCCGAGCAGAGCAGAAAAAGATCACCAGCCGACAGGTTCCCCCGAACCAGATCAAGGGCAGGGGTTTCATCCACCCCCACAGCACGCAAAATCACGTTTTTCATCGCGTGTTTTCTGGCCTCTTCCGTCGTGATAAGACCTTTATCCAGCTGCTCCTGAACAAGAGAATGATCCTGGGACAACTGTTTGAGTTGCCCGTTTTTAAAACGATAGGTTCGGCTGTCCCCCATATGGCCCAGGATAAATTTATCCCCTGAAAAAGCCATGAGCTCGGCAGTACACCCCATACCTTTATGCTCTGGAATTTCATCGGCATGTTTTAAAATCCGGCCGTTTGCCAATATAAAACTCTGTTGGACCAGTTTGGCGGGATCTGAATGGGAAGGGTCTGCGGTTGAAAAAACTTCCAGGGCGGTTTCCGAAAAAATCTGGCTGGCCAGCTCACCGGCGGCAGCCCCCCCCATGCCGTCCGCCACCAGGCAAAAACCGAATTCCGGTTTCACAAAAAAAGCATCTTCGTTGTTGGAGCGTCGAAGGCCGCAGTCTGTTTTACCAAAAGAGATGATTCTAAACATGACTGGTTGCACCGTAGATGATAAAGGTAAATAGCACACTTGAATGTCAAACTGTCTATTATCTAACTGGAATGCATCATAAAATCAATTGATTTCTCCAAAGCCGGGGGATAATGATCGTACCTGCCCATACCACATCCGAAGCTCTTTACATTCTCCGCAATGAAACTACTTGACATGTATCTGCAATTATTATTTATAAATAACTTGATATTTAAGAGCCGTCTGCGGCTTCAACCGTTCACAGAGAAAAAAGATCATGAAACAACCACCTGCCATCGTTATTCAGCTTATTCATATTGAAGGCCCGTTGAAAGGGGAGATTCAGGAGTTCAACCAGCCGGAGATTTTCATCGGCCGGAGCGCCACCTGCCAGGTATGCTTTCCCAAGGATTTAGCCATTGTCTCCCGTGTGCATGCCCGCATTGTTCGTGATGGCAATCGCTTCATGCTGATGGATCAGAGTTCAAACGGCACATTTGTGAATGGCAAACAGGTGAAAGAGGCCATTCTTAGAGATGGGGATGTCCTCCTTTTTGCTGAGGGCGGGCCCAAGGTCAGCTTTCTCACCCAAACAATGGAAGGGACGGCCGATGTTGCTGATTCTGTGCAACCGGCGGCTATTTCTATTCCCATTGCGCCTGCGCCGATCCGGGTTGCATCACCTCCACCTGTGCCGATGCCGCCTCCGGAACAACTTGTCGGTGCGCCTCAAGCGGTTTCAGTCTCGCCTATTAGTCCGTCACCACCTCCAGCACAGCATTTAGGTGATATTCCGATTCAGCAGGTCAAAAAACCCCTTGTTGTTCAGTACGGTCCGACCCTGAAATCCTATAACTCACTTCCGGTAACGATCGGAAGCGGTGCTCAATGTGATTTCAGGCTCAATCATCCTGCTGTTTTTGAACGTCATGCGCAGATTTTTTATTACCAGGAGCAATACTGGATAAAAGATCTGACCGGAAAAAACCTGGTCCAGATAAACGGCAGGGGCGTTGAAGACCAGGGGGTGCTGGAACCGGATCATCGTCTTTCGCTAAGTGCCCAGGGACCGGATTTCAGGTTTCTGGGGGGAGGGCGCCTTGCTGAAATCGAGGTTGTTGCGCCCGAAGAATCGCAAACCTCACCTCATCAAGAGGGAGGGGATGCAAGCCCCGGCTCTTCGCAAGGAAATACGATAAAACAGATTGGGGCGATGATGAAAAAAATGTTGAAAAGATAATTCGATGGCCCCCTTTAAGAGAGAAAGATCGGCTGACGTTTCTGTACAATCGAATGGTTCATTTTGCTGTTCCTTCCCGGGTCTGTTGCGTGGGGCAGTCCAGTCCATCAAAACCGAAATATCGAGGATCCTCGCAGATCACCGCCGCTGAGACAATGGAAAAGACATAGTCATAGGTCTCCCGAGGGATATCCTTGTATGCGAGAAGACGCCAGAAATTCCTTTCCCTGGGGTTCTCCGGCATTTTCTGGATAATCTTCCGGACGTTGTTTTGCCCCCAGTTGTAGGAGGCCATGACCAAGAGCCCCGACGCCTGCGCATCGGAAGCGGAGAGGTCCTTGATATACTTCATCGCTGCCATGGTGGACTTGATGTAATCGAAGCGCTCGTCGAGCGGGTCATATACCCCTTGGTCATGCAGCGGCCCGATCTGCAATCCATACTGATTTGCCGTTAATGAGATGAATTGCCACATCCCCTTGGCGAACCCGTAGTTGGTCTGCGGACCCACTGCGCGCTCATCAAAATTGCTCTCCTGCAGGGCAAGGTAAAGGTACTGATGCGGCAGGTCGAAATTGTTCAGCACCCGTGCGATAAACCGTGTATAGCCCTTCTGTTTCGCCCGGTTCAGTACGGTCTTGAGCCTGTCCGTCTTCTTCCAAATCAGGATGTACCTGCGGACCTCATCGACAAAACCCTTTGGCGCGTTGGCGTCGCATTCGCCAAAGGTACGGGCAACGCGCAAGATAAGCTGTTCATCCTCGGGGGCCTTCTTATATATACCCAAATCCTTCACGAAATTATCGTATTCCTTCTCCATATCCCTGAGCGTTATCCGCTTTGTCTTGAGATCCTCTACCTGTTTTGGATCGGTGTTCAGCAGGACGATTTGTTCCAGTCTTGCGATCTGCAGTTCGAGGGACTTTGTGGTGTAGAAGATGTTTTCCGTGGTTGTCCGTAACTTGTTGAGTTTTTGCGTCTGGTAGATGATGACGCTTCCGGCGGCTATGAGAAGAAGGAGGGCTACCCCGATGACAGCCTGGTATTTCCGCGATTTCTTTTTCTGGACGCGCTGGAAGGCACGTCTGAACATCATGGTCTGCTCGCCGACATCCTCCTTGCGTGTGTTGTCCAGATAGTGCCGGATGATCTGCGTCTCGGTGGTGAAGTCCCGGGCCGGCGCTGGCGCTTCTTCAACCTTGGGGAGTTCTATCTTTTCAATAGTCAGTGAAAGAAGCGCGCCTCCCCTGCCGAGTTCGATTTCCGCACTTTCCGATAATAGCGCCTCCTGTATCCTGACGCCGTTCATGAACGTGCCGTTTGCACTCTCCAAGTCCTTCAGCCACCACTGCCCGCTGTCGAATCTGACATGCAGATGAACCCGGCTGACACAGTTTTCCCCTATCTGCAGGTCGCACTCCCTGCTTCTCCCTACTTTGAAGCCGGCAGTGAAGCGCTTTTTTTTCTCTCCGGCCTGGCCTCTTACAACCTGGACGACTATGGCAATGGGAGTGGAGGGTGAAGACGTGGTCATTATTTCAGGTTGCCTCTGCTAAATTGAATAGTTACTGCGGCCTTGTCAACCCACCATCACGGTCGGGCAATCAAGGACGAACACGCCGCCATGGTCAAGGTATATCCGTGGCCGTTTGTCCGGGGAAGGTTATCGAAATCACGCCTGCCCACATGCACATGCATTTGGAGGTGTCATTCAGAGCCGGCATGTTGGCGAGCTTCAGCATTGGAGAGCCGGGGGTCCAGGGGGCCGTGGTGTTCGGTATGCACGGCATCGGCGTCAACACCCCCAGGGCAGCGGTTGTCGCGGAGGCTACAGCAGGATTCGCGATAGAGCTGCACATGCCGAACGGAAGAATGTTCACCATCGGTACGTAGTCCATTATATTCGCCGGCGGTAAACCACCGAAATTCGCCATTTTGGCAGGCAAAACTACCAGACTGCTCGGGGCCGTGCCGAAGCTGCATTTGAGCATGGCTCCGTTGACTACTTGTTTGGGCATGGCAATTTGCTCCAGATCTTTCTATTCGTTTCCACTTTACCTTTGTTCCTTACCACTCCTCATCCGAATCCGGATCTTTAAGGACGATGTTGGCGGCCTCGGCTTCCTTCACCTCATCTTCGGTCACTGGAGTCCCTTCAGCCATGGGTTCCCTGGGAGATCCCGGAAATGTTGCGGGAGGGGCCTCCTCTTGGGTGTCTCCGCCTCCCAGACCCAATGCACCCATGGGATCCTGGACAGCCTTAATGACATCGATGTGCTCAAGGCTTTTTGCTACCTTGCCTGCGGTATCGAGGGCGCTCTTCACGTCTGCGACTGCGCTCTTTGCATCTCCCAGAAGACCCTTGACCGGAGAGACTATGCTCCCCAGAGGTCCCCCGATTGTCCCGAAGACTTTGTCGACGATTAAGTCCCAAAACGGAAAGAAGGTATTGCGGAACATCAGCGTATAAAACCATGACAGCCTTCCCAGAAACACCTCCATGGTGACGGATTTTGCCAGGGCGGCATCGGAGCGGGCCCCCTCCAGTTTTCCGTGCAGATCCTTCATCGCAATGGAGATGATGGATTCTATTTTGCTCATTACGACAGAATCCACGATTCCTGCGAGCTTGTTCTTGATCTGCTCTCCGCCGACACCACCTAATCCGGGGAGACTGAGCAGGGGGCCGCTCCCCTCCTGGAGGAATCCCAGGCCCGACATCTTCGCCAGCAGGTCGATCATCCTGTGGGAGAGGTATTCCCTTCCGGCCACGATGAGGAATTCTTCGTCTATGGGCGCCTCGCCGCTGTCTAAAAGGAGCTTTCTATAAATGACCTCCATCATTCCGAGGTTGGCCGATGCGATTTCGGTGATAATCCCCACCACGAAGCCCGGCAGCGATCCAACCACTGTTTTGAATGCCTCCACAATTTTCCCGGGCGCTCCCCCAGCCTCTTTTTTCTCTTCATCCGACTTTTCCTTGTCCGGCTTTTCACCCCCGCCTCCGGTCATGGCTCCGAATATTTCCTTAAGATACTTTTCGCCGGCCATCTTCTCGTCGTTATCTATGCCGAGGAAATCTTGTATGCTCTTCTTCTTTTCATCGATCTTGCTCTTAACCTTGTCGATCTCCTCGTTTACTTTCTCCACGGCCTCTTCAACAATGTTCCCATTTGAGTCCGTTTTCTTCTCCGGCGGCACATTATCGGACCAGCGGAAAAACCATATGGGGAAGACCCGCGTGTACCGCTCTTCGATCGCCTCGATCGTCATCCTGTGACACGCTCTGATGATCTTCCCCTCGACATCTTCCCGGATGCAGAAGAAACTCGCCGCATAAACATCGAACGTCTTGAA
>JAPLJE010000224.1 GCA_026388755.1 Deltaproteobacteria bacterium
AGGATTTCTGGAGCAAGGAAATCGCAACGGAGTGGATGCGTACCATGGATAGCATGCGCAAGCGGCTGATCAGTTGTTATAACTGCCCGATGACATGCGGGGCAACCATTCAGCCTCCGGGACTTCCAACCTACATGATGAAATGCTTCACGAAACTGACTTATACAATGGCTGCCATGTCGGACCTGGAATTTGGTTTGGGGATTGCGCAAAGTGCCACGGAGTATGGGGTGGATGGGTTCTCGGCCCCGCAAGTGATGGCCTTTGCTCTTGAGCTTTACGAAGCCGGCATTTTGAAGGATGAAAACTTTCCGGGAATGCCATCCGATAACAATGGGAGGTTTTACTGGCTGCTGGACAGAATTGTTCGGAGGGAAGGGATCGGAGATGTCTTGGCCAATGGTACGTATTGGGCGGCCAAAGAAATCGGTAACGGCGCGGAAGCATATGCGCACAATAATATCAAGAAACATGAGCAGCTCCCTCTCAAGCTGTCCATGCTGAATCCCATTTATTTCCTTATGTATTGTACCGGTGAGAAGATCAACATCACCCAAATTGAAGGGCAGTTCCCCCAAGCGCCTTTTCCGACGAGAGAGGAAAGAGAAGAATTTGTTAAGGATTGGATCCAGGTTCCCGATGACAAGTTTAAGCAAATCTTTTTGGACTGGGAACTCCGCGGAGAAAAATCCCTGCCCTTATACCCAACGGTTCAAATGTGTTGTGACATTGTCGACTGGCAAGAGCGGATGCACTACATTGATGATGCCCTCGGCATGTGCGCCGGACTGTCTTCATTTCCCTTAAAACCCCCGTATCATATCCACAATTACCCGAAATTCATCTCCTCAGGGGCCGGAATCGATATGGATGAGGCCAAACTCACGCAGGCAGCCAAGCGGTACCGGACTTTGGTCAGGGCCAACAATACCAGAAGGGGCATGCGCAGAAAAGATGAGAAGCCGCCGGAAGACCATTGGAAGAAAAGATTTCCCGAGCTTGAAAAGGAGCTCCTGGATACGTATTACAAATTTAAGGGGTGGAATGATCAGGGTATTCCGACCAAAGAGTCCTTACATGAAATGGGTTTGGATTTCGTAAGCGAAGACTTTGTTAAGCGGGGGATCTTGACGGATAGTGAAGAAGCTTCCACCAAAGAGACTCAGTCGAAAAAAGAAAAGGAATAGGGCGAAGGAGGGGTGACGACGTGAAGGCTGAGAAAAAAAAGAAAATAATTAAGACCATAAAAATCAATGTCGATAAATGCAACGGTTGCCGGGCCTGTGAAATGATATGCTCCGCCTTTCACGCCGCACCCAAATACAGCAGCAATAATCCGGCCAGATCCCGTATTCGGGTAATCCGTGAACCGCTTAATGACATGTATGTTCCGGTATACGCCGGGGAGTATGCGGCCGCCGAATGCGCCGGCAGAGACAAATACACGATTGATGGAAAGGAATATGACGAGTGTGCCTTTTGCAGGGCTTCCTGTCCATCCAGAGGCGAGTTCAAAGAACCCGATTCCGGCCTGCCTTTAAAATGCGATATGTGTGAAGGCGAAGAAGAGCCCTTGTGTGTCAAGTGGTGCACGGTTGATGCCCTGACTTGCGAAGAAAGGGAAGAGGAAGTAGACGAAGAGGTGAAGATGGAGGACATTGAGATCGGGCTGGCATCAATGGTGGACAAATATGGATTAGAGAAGGTAATGGACACCGTTGCCCGAATGTCTAAGAAGGACTAAATCACTAAGTCAAAATAAGAGGATTAATAAAGGCAGTGGAAACAGTCGCCCCCTTTAAAGAGGTAATAGAAGAGATAAAAGAAGCCGGTGGAGAAGCCTTCAGGTATTGCTTTCAGTGCGGATTGTGCGATACGGTTTGTCCGTGGAACAGGGTCAGACAATTCAGTATTCGCAAGATCATCCGGCAAGCCACGTTCGGTTTGACTGAGATAGAAAGTGAAGACATCTGGCGTTGTACGACCTGCGGAAGATGCCCTCAGCGTTGCCCGAGAGGTGTCAAACAAATCGAAGTCGGGGTATCCTTACGACGGGTTGCCTCGAATTATGAGGTTTTTCCTCCTTCTGTCCGTCCCGCCCGTACTGCAAGAGCCAGCCTGATTTCCGAAGGCAATCCCCTGCAGTTTGACCGAAAAAAGCGGGCTGATTGGGCGAATGACCTGTCTGTCAAAACGTTCACCGAGGGTATGGAAGCACTATACTTTGTCGGCTGTTACCTTAGCTATGACCCAAGAATGAAAAAGGTCGCAACCGCCACGGCCAATATCCTTAAAAAAGCAGGGGTGAATTTCGGGATATTAGGTTCCAAGGAAAACTGTTGCGGGGAAAGCATCCGAAAGACGGGTAGCGAGGAAGTATTCCGAAGCCTGGCCAGGGAAAACATCAAAACGTTTATCGACAATGGGGTGAAGAAAATCATTGTTTCTTCTCCCCATTGCTACC
>JAPLJE010000664.1 GCA_026388755.1 Deltaproteobacteria bacterium
AAACGCGCCAAGGGGCAGGAAACCGGCCCGATCATGGCTGCTGCCGCCTGCGTGGTGGAAAACGACTATTACTTGCAGCGACAACCCCACCTGACCATGGAACCGGATGTGGGCCTGGCCTATTTTGACGATGCGGGTCGGCTTGCCATTCATTCCAAGAGTATTGCCATTTATCTGCATCATGCCATGATTTGCCCTGGGCTGGGGATCGAGCCGGAAAAACTGCGCCTGGTCCAGAACCCTTCGGGCGGAACCTTCGGGTACAAGTTCAGCCCCACCATGGAAGCGCTTCTGGGGGTTGCGGCCATGGCTACCGGAAAGCCGGTGACGCTGAAATACAATTATTTCCAGCACATCACCTATACCGGGAAACGCTCGCCTTTCTTTGTGAATCTGAAGTACGGTGCGGATAAAAACGGTAAAATCCTGGCCATGGAAGGCGACTGGATCGTGGACCATGGGCCGTATTCCGAATTCGGAGATTTGCTGACGCTCCGGGGTGCGCAATTCATCGGCGCCGGGTACGGCATTCCCAATATCCGTGGGGTCGGAAAGACCGTGTGTACGAACCATGCCTGGGGATCGGCATTCCGGTCCTATGGATCGCCCCAGAGCTTTCTGGCCTCAGAAAGCCTGATGGATGATCTGGCTGCCAAAATGGGCATGGATCCGCTGGAGCTTCGCTATCTGAATGTCTACCGTCCGGGAGATACCACGCCGACCGGCCAGGTTCCGGATGCGTTCAGTCTGACCGAAATGATCGATGGACTGCGCCCCCTTTACAAAGCTGCGCTGAATCGCGCCAAAACAGCGTCTACCCCGGAGAAGAAAAAGGGCGTGGGCGTTTCCATCGGTATCTACGGCTGCGGCCTGGACGGACCGGACGGCTCAGAAATCGCCGTGGAATTGACGCCGGATGGGGTGGTGCTCAGCTCGTCCTGGGAGGATCACGGACAGGGTGCGGATATGGGCGCATTGGGCACTTGTCATGAAGCCCTGCGGCCCCTTGACATTGCACCGGATAAGATTCAGCTGGTGATGAACGACATGGCCACGGTTCCCAACAGCGGACCTTCGGGCGGCAGCCGCCAGCAGGTAATGACCGGAAACGCCATTAAAAACGGCTGTGAAATGCTGATGAACGCCATGCGCAAATCAGACGGATCTTACCGGTCATATGCGGAAATGAAGACCGAAAATATTCCGCTGAAATATTCGGGCAAATGGACGGCTTCCATGTGCACGGCCTGCGATGAAAATGGCCAGGGATCGCCGTTTCCGGTTTACATGTACGGGGTGTTCATGGCTGAGGTGACCGTGGATACAGCTACCGGAAAAACCGAGGTGGATAAGTTCACCGTCTTTGCCGATGCCGGCAAAATCAACAATCAGCTTGTCGTGGACGGCCAGATTTACGGCGGCGTGGCCCAGGGCATCGGCCTGGCGCTTTCAGAGGATTTTGAAGACCTCAAAAAGCACACAAGCCTGAGCGCCTGCGGACTTCCATACATCAAGGACATTCCCGATGCCATAGATATTCATTACGTGGAAACGCCGCGCGAACATGGGCCTTTTGGCGCAGCCGGCGTGGGAGAGCTTCCGTTGACCTCCTCCCATGTGGCGGTGATCAATGCCATCGCCAATGCCACGGGCGTGCGGATCACCCAGTTGCCGGCCCTGCCGCACAAGGTTCTGGCCGGATTAAAGAAATAGGTGGATCAGAAAGCATTACGGCTTCTGGAAAACCGTTGCATCCAGGAAGAGCCGCCGGAGTGCATGGCGGCCTGCCCGATTCATGTGGATGCCCGGGCGTTTGTCGGCCAGATGGCGCGGGGTGCCTGCCAGGAAGCCTGGAAAGTGCTGAGAAAAACCATGCCCTTTCCCGGCATTCTGGGACGGATCTGCGATGCGCCGTGCAGGGACCGCTGTAAACGCGCGGAAGCCGGGCAGGCCATTGAAATCGGTTGGCTGGAGCGAGCCTGTGTCTCGACACCGGCGCCGAAACAGCGAGTTCTGGCGCTTCCCAAAAAGGACAAGTGCATCGCAATTGCGGGAAGCGATCTGGACGGCCTGACCGCAGCCTGGGACCTGTCCCGGAAAGGGTATGGGATTACCTTGTTTGAGTCCGGCGAGCAGCTCGGCGGCTGTTTGCTGGCAATGTCCGAAGTCATTCTGCCGCGTGATGTGGTGGCTGAAGAGATCCGCGATCTTTCTGCGCTGGGCGTGGAAATCCGCCTGAACGCTCTCATCCATGACAAGGATTTCCTGTCTGGCCTGCACAGCAGCTTTGATGCCGTATATCTGGGACTGGAAGGTGCCGAGGCACTTCGAAATGATGCCGACGGCGTATTTGTTCGCGGTTCCTTTCAGCAAGATATAGCCCGTTCCCCGGTCTGGCAGGCTGCGGAAGGCCGCCGGGCCGCCACCTCCATAGACCGGTATTTGCAGAAAGTATCTCCGACTGCGGGACGGGACCGGGAAGGTCCATACTCCACAAGGCTTTATACCCGAACCGACAAGGCTGTCCCCTTGCCGGCGGTGCAGCCCCAGGATCCGGTACTGGGATATACGCCGGATGAAGCCATCCGGGAAGCCGGCCGCTGCCTGCAGTGCCAATGTCTGGAATGCGTCAAGGTCTGTGCGTATCTGGAGCATTTCGGCGGTTACCCGAAAAAATACGCCCGTGAAATCTATAACAACGCCTCCATTGTCATCGGATCGCGGCAGGCCAACAAGCTCATCAATTCGTGCAGCCTCTGCGGACTGTGCGAGGCGGTTTGCCCGGAAGATTTCGCCATGCAGACCCTTTGCCTTGAAGCCCGAAAGGACATGATTCAAAGGGGCAAAATGCCGCCTTCCGCCCATGAATTCGCACTGCTGGACATGGCGTTCAGCAACAGCGATCAATTTGCCATGGCCCGCCATGAACCCGGAAAGGAAGCCGGCGCGGCCGTCTTTTTTCCCGGGTGCCAGCTCAGCGCATCTTCTCCAACAATGGTGAAACGGGTGTATGCGCATCTTCGCCAGGCTCTTTCCGGCGGCGTTGGCCTCATGCTGGGATGCTGCAATGCCCCGGCATCCTGGGCAGGGCAGGGGGATCAATTTCAAACGGAATTTTTAAGGCTTCGCAGCCAGTGGATTGCCCTGGGATCGTTCCGGCCTGTTCCACCTGCTACCAAATATTAAAATCCTACCTGCCGGAAGCGAAAATCCGGTCGCTGTGGCAGGTCCTGGAGGAAAAGGGCCTGCCAACTGATCTTTCCGTGAAGGATGGCCGGCCCCTGGCTGTCCATGACCCCTGCACCACCCGCCATGAACCCGGGATTCAACAAAATGTACGCAGCCTCCTGCACCGGCTGGGCCAACCGTTTGAGGAACTGGAACTGGGCCGCAATCATACCGAATGCTGCGGATTCGGCGGCTTGATGAAAAACGCCAATCCCGATCTGGCAAAAACAGTTGTTCAGCGGCTGTCCGGTAAAAGTACCGCGGATTATCTGACGTACTGTGCCGGTTGCCGCGACAACCTGGCGGCATCGGGAAAACGCGCGGTCCATATCCTGGATCTGATTTTTCCGGATGCAGCAGAGCCGGACCCTGGCGCCCGGAAACGTCCGGGCTGGTCCCTGTGGCAGGAAGGCTTCAGAAAAATGGATGAACATGAAAAAATCGTTTTGAATATCTCGCCGGAAGTTCAACAAATTCTGGAAGACAGGCGGATCCTGGTATCGGATATCCAAAAAGTCATCCATCATTCGGAAAGCACCGGCGAAACCCTTTTCCATCCCGCAACCGGGCACACCATGGCCGCTTTCAAGCCCTATAAGGTTACGTTCTGGGTGGAGTATTCGGTATCCGGAAGCGGGTTTACCCTTCACAATGCCTACAGCCACCGGATGGAAGTAGCCGGAAAGGGGCAGCCATGAACGGAGACTACAGCCGGCCCGAAGATTTGACATGGAAATGCCGCAAGTGTAATGTGAATCTGGCTGTGGGGCCTGTGACGCTGTCGTATATGGGCAACCGGATGACGGCGGATCTGCCCCAGTGTCCGGCCTGCGGCTTTGTCCTGATTTCCGAGGAACTGGCCACGGGAAAAATGGCGGAAGTGGAACAGGTACTCGAAGATAAATGAAGGCATGACAGATCCATGGACGATATCGGTTTAAGGCTCATTCAACTGGCCGGCAAAGGCTATTGCTGCAGTCAGATGCTGGCGATTCTGGCACTTGAAGCCCAGGGCAGGGGAAATCCGGATCTGGTGCGCGCCATGGCCGGCCTTTGCATGGGGGCCGGAAACAGCGGCGGCGTCTGCGGGGTCTTTACCGGCGCGGCCTGCGTGCTGGCCCTGTACGGCGCAAAAGGCGCCGACTTGGAAAAAGAAGCTGACAAATTCCCCCTGATGCTCGCCGAGCTGAGCGAATGGTTCGAGCAAAGCGCCTGCGCCTCTTTTGGCGGGACTTCCTGCACGGATATCATCGGCGAGGATACCCGCCGGCCGGACCCGGACCGGTGCGGCCGCCTTCTGGTGGACACCTGGGGCCGCATTCTGGAAATCCTTGTGGAAAACGGGTTTGATCCCTCTATTTGAATGCATCCCTGAGAATCGCAGAGGCGCTGTACCCTGATCCGGCAAGCGTCCTGGCATTGTCAACCGACAGACCCTGACCATGCCCCTTGCCGATCCCTTGAAATATCCAGGTGCTGTTTGCGGCATCGGATTGAATGGATTCCGGGCAGGACGGCAATTTCAATCTGGCGCGAAAGACTTCGCAGGGGACCCGCTCCTCTGCTTCCGGATACATCAGGTGGACCACGATTTCTCCGTTTCGGGTCCTTTCCCGCCGGAGGTCAAGGACCGCGGATTCATCCACCTGCTGTTTCAGCTCTTGGAAGGGAATCTGCTTTTCCCATCCGTTGACCCCGCCTTCGGAAAAA
>JAPLJE010000156.1 GCA_026388755.1 Deltaproteobacteria bacterium
CCAATCTTGAGAACAAAGTCAAAGAGGTGACACCGTCTACCCGGCTGAAGGACTCGGCATCCTGCCTGTCTGGAAATACTTATGACATGAGCGCATACATGGAGAAAATCATGAAAGCCACGGGCCAGAAGGCCCCGGATGTCAAACGGGTTCTAGAGCTGAACTTGGATCATCCCCTTGTGGTCAAAATCAAGGCCATTTATGATAAGGAACGCAATGATCCTGTCCTGAAAGACTACAGCGACCTTCTCTATGATCTGGCCGTCATCGGTGAAGGGGGCAAACTGGATAATCCATCGCGGTTTACCAAAATGGTCGGCGATTTGATGTCCGGCGCTTTAAACGTTTAAACCAGACGAAAAGGGGCTGTCGGCAACTGTGCCTGCAGCCCCTCCACCATTTCTCCGCTTTACCGTCCTTGTCAGACCCCTTTCGAGATTCAGATTGACACCTCTGCCCGCATTTTCTATTATCTTTCAAAGATGTGATGCTGTCAGAGAATCGTGAAAGTATCGCCAGATCAGCATTCCCAACACCCGTTTTTTTCTCGTACAAGAAGACATGCCAGGCATATCAACCTTTGAATAAAGGGGGTTTTAATGAAACCGCTTCTCAAAACCGTTATCTATGATCAGCATGTGAAGCTTGGCGCTCAGATGGTGGCATTCGGCGGATGGAACATGCCGGTTCAATACCGAACAGGAATTGTTCAGGAGCACCTTGCCACCCGAAATCAGGCCGGCATTTTCGATGTCTCACACATGGGCCGAATCCACATCAGCGGTCCATCTGCACTTGCATTTATTCAACATGTCCTATCCAACAATGCCGCCGGCCTGGAAGTCGGAGAAAGTCAGTACACAGTCATTCCCAATGAACAGGGCGGCGCCATCGACGATGCCTATCTTTACCGTTTTGTTCCGGATCAATATCTGCTGGTGGTCAACGCGTCCAACCGCGAAAAAGACCTGGCACATTTTCAGACCATCCTTGCGCATTTTCCGGATGTCCAATTGACCGATCATACCGAGAATACGGCGATGATCAGCCTTCAGGGACCCCGATCCAGAGACATTCTTGCTGCGGTCATGGATTCGGGTCATTTTCCGGAGCCCTTGAAAAACCGATTGAGCACGGCAACGCTAAAAGGCATTCCGGCCTGGATCAGCAGGACCGGCTATACCGGGGAACCGCTGGGTTTCGAGCTGTTTGTTCCCGGGGATGACGCCCCGGTTCTCTGGGACCTACTGATCGAAAACGGGGCCTGTCCTGCTGGGCTTGGTGCCAGAGACACCCTTCGGCTTGAAGCCGGACTTCCCCTCTACGGTCATGAACTGGGCATGGATGCAAAGGGAAATGAGATTCCCGTTTTTTCCCTCCCTCTCAGCCAAATTGCTGTCAGTTTTTCCGATTTGAAAGACGACTTTATCGGAAAGCCGCCTCTCTTTCGACAGTTTCAGGCGCTAAAACTTATCATGAATCGGGATTTTTCCAGTATTCAGGATCTTCCCCGCATGATTTTTCCCCTGGCCCTGACCGATAAAGGGGTGATCCGTTCCGGATGCCAGGTATATCAAGGAAACAAACCAGTTGGGTATATCACCAGCGGTACAATGGTGCCTTATCAGAAAGCGGAAGGCCAGGGCATGTTTTCCCGGATGACCTTGGAAAAAGGCATGCGTTCGATCGGGCTTGCCCTTCTGGACAGTGATCTTTGTGAAGGGGATATGATGAACGTTGATATCCGCGGGAAAATGACGCCGGCCGTAATCGTTCCCTATCATCTGAGAAGCGAAGCCCCCCCTCTTGCCAGACCCATTTTGTACGACCGGATTTATCAGACACAAAGCGATGAATCCTCATTGCAGGATGTGCTTCAGAAGGTGGACACGCTCATTGATGATGCAGCCTGCAACAGCCTCTGGCGACAGCGGGAATGCATCAACCTCATTCCCTCCGAACAAACCCCGTCCAAACTAGTTCGGCTTCTTTCCGTGCTGGATCCTTGCGGAAGATATGCCGAGCATAAAAAAATGAAGGCATTCAGCGAGGCGGATGTTTTTTATTATCAGGGCGTGGACTTTATTGAAAAGGTCGAACACCTGCTTCAGAAGGAGCTTTGCGCTTATTTTGGGTGTACGCAGGTGGAAACCCGGCTGATATCCGGTCAGATGGCCAATACAGCCGTATTCAGCGCACTTTGTGATTATCTCAACCGTTCGGACCGAAAAAGCGAACAGCGCCGTATCCGCCGAGTATTGAATCACCATATCATTAAAGGGGGGCATCTCAGCGCCCAGCCCATGGGCGCATTAAGAGATTTTGTGACGCGGGATCCCCAAACCGAAAAGCCATCGGTGATCAATTTTCCGGTTCTTGAAGAAAACCCATATCAGATCGATGTGGCTGCTGCCTGTACAATGATCGCGGAATATCAGCCCGAATTGATTATTTTTGGCAAAAGCATGATTCTTCACCGGGAACCGATTGCAGATATCCGCTCTTTTGTGGATTCACAAAACCTGAATTGTGTGTTATTATATGATATGGCGCATGTACTAGGACTCTGCGGCCCCTTTTACCAGGATCCTTTTCTGGAAGGCGCGGATATTGTCACGGGCTCAACCCATAAAACCTTTTTCGGAACCCAGAGAGGGGTGATTGCATCTGATTTCAGCCGGGACTGTTTGCGGTATCCGCTATGGGAAGCTGTTGAGCGCAGGGCATTTCCGGGAAGCGTCAGCAATCACCACCTGGGAACGTTGGTAGGCCTGTTGATGGCCGCCTATGAAATGAATGCATTTAAAACCGGTTATCATAAACATGTGAGGGACAACGCCAAGGCCGTTGCCGCGGCACTAAATGACTGCGGTCTGGATGTTGCAGGTGATCCAGCCATCTCCTTTACCGAAACCCATCAGGTTA
>JAPLJE010000716.1 GCA_026388755.1 Deltaproteobacteria bacterium
TATTTCAGCATAGTGGCAAATGACCGCGATTAATCCGTCATCTCCGCGTCTTCCACGGAAAAACTGCCGTCAGCCATGGGATAGATGCCTTTCAGGTTTTTGTTCTTGGCAGCCACCAGCGTTTCCACAAAAAGATATCCCCAGGGTGCCTTCTCCCAAACCATGTCCTGAGCCTTGGCATAGGCCTCCTGGCGAATCTTGGGATCCGCGGAAGCCAGACCGGCTTGAATCAGGTCATCCAGTTCTTTGTCTGAAAAGAATCCGTAATTGGTAAGTGGAGGAAACGACGCGGTCGCCAGCAGGGGACGGATTCCCCAGTCCGCATCACCCGTGGAAGCAGACCATCCCATAAAGGCGATAAATGGGGGCACATTGGGGTCATCCGCCCGGTGGCTTTCCAGCTTGTTGAAATAACTGGCAATGTCCATGGACTGGAGTTCTCCGGTGATGTTGATTTCCTTGAGCTGCTGCTGAACCATTTCCGTGGCGCGCAGCCGGTTGGATGCGTTAGGGGTCAGAAATACGACATTAAACCCCTTTTCATAACCGGCTTCCTTCATCAGGGCTTTTGCTTTTGCCAGGTCATGGGGCCAGATAGATTGTTTTTTATAATATTGAAGATCGGCTGGAATGATGGAATCCGCTTCAATGGCTGCGCCGCCAAAGGCAATGCGGATAATGGCCTGTTTATCCAGCGCATAGTTGATGGCCTGACGTACCCGCTGATCGGAAAGGGGTTTGTACTGGATAGTTCGGGCGGCATGGGGTAGATATACTGGGCCTGACCGGCGCGCAGCATGGCAAGCCTGGAGCCGCTTTCCGGAATGGGCCGGAATGTAATGGAATCCACCTTGATTTTTTTCTTCCAGTATTCCGGATTCTTTTTGATCTTGACATGGTCTCCCGAAACCCACTCGACAAAGATAAAGGGACCGGTTCCCACGGGATTTTTGCTCACCTCGTCCCCGTATTTCTGGATGGCGGCCGGGCTCATGAGCAGGGTGCCCGGATGGGCGACGGCATTGAGAAACGCGCCGAAAGGTTCTTTTAAAACGAATTTAACGGTGGTCTCGTTAATGACAATAAATTCCTTGACAGGTTTCATCAGGCTGCTGCGTTTGTATTTCCCGCTCATCAGCCGATCAATGTTCGCCCGTACGGCCTCGGCGTTAAATGGCGTGCCGTCATGGAATTTGATGCCTTTGCGGAGTTTGAAGGTAAACTCCGTGGCCGTGTCGTTAAACGTATAGCTTTCGGCCAGAAGGGGAATCACCTTCATGTCCTTGTCTAAACCCATGAGCCCTTCCAGCATGGTTTTTTCAATGGCGCCGGAGTAGGTATCCGACGTATCATGGGGGTCCAGGGACTTTGCCGTGGATTCGGATCCATAAATGATGTCTTTGGATGCAGCCAAGGCAGGGGTTGAGAGGAGCAGAAAACTCAGCAGAATCAGGGTCAGTTTTTTAATGGTCATTTTTTTCTCCTTGTCGAATCTTGATTGTTGATAACAATGCCACTGATTTCAAACAGATATTCCCTCGTGCCTCAAGGATATGCACTGTCAAATTGGATTCTTAAATGCTCATGCCATCCCTCCATAATTTGGTAACCGTTTCTTGATATAATTACCCTTATTGTGGTTCTTTCGCTGAAAAACCGGTATAGCCCTGGCCTTTCATTGTTGGCATAACAACCGTCCATTTGAATTATAGATAGATATCCAAAGGGTGTCCATTCTTTATTTTGCAAAGATTAACAAGTTATTCTCTATTTTTCCAGATATCTCCAAACCCCCACCTGACCCGACAAGGCAAAGTTGCATATGGTAGGCTGTTTCTAACTGGTTAACCAATATATTGGATTGATATCTAGAAACTTGTTAGCATTCCGTTGGAAAGTTTTCAAGAGGCTCTTATAATAAAAAAGAGTTGACAATGAATAATATCTACTGATATCTATCATTAGATATTTAATCAAATCGTCCATTAACAGGATTATTCGAGACATGCCACCCAAACCAAAATTTACGAAAGAGGACATTGTGGAAGCCGCCTTCAACATTGTTCGTGAGCAGGGGTGGGAGGCGCTCTCACAACGGTCCATCGCCAAAAAGCTGAATGCTTCCATCGGGCCGATTTATTCTTATCTCAAATCCATGACCAATCTTGAAGAGGCGGTGATTGAAAAAGCATATGAGCTGCTGCTCCACTACATGCTCAACTCCCGCGGAGAGAAGGGTTTATCCTTTCCGAGCTTCGGATACGTTCTTTTCGCAAAAAATGAAAAGAAACTGTTCAAATGTTTCTTTAATGAAAAGCATACGGAAACCCATAAGAAATACAGCCAACGCTTGTGGCAAACCACTCGCGAGGTTGTGAAGAATCATCCCGATTATTCGAACTTGTCTGATCGCCAAAAAGAGGGTCTCCATCAGAACATTGTAATCTTCTGCTACGGGCTGGCCATCCTGATCAACATTTCATTCTATGACGAATTTACCGACGAAGAGATCAGTGCGCTAATAGCGGACGCGAGGCGGATGTTCGTGGACGGATTCAAGGATTCGTGTTGACTGATCGGAAATGATAAAATATTACGCGAAAAGGAGAAATGAATGAAATCAAGCTTCTTCCAACGGATGTGCGCGCAGTCGTTTATCAGGGGATGTATTGCGTTTTGTGCGGTTCTGACCCTCACTATCAGCGTAGGTGCACAAACAACATACACGGCGCCGAAACATGGGGGCAGCCTGCAGGTAGCGGATGAGATCGATGCCACGGGATTTGATGCCATTAAGGCTAGGAGCATGGCGGGCATTGGCGGAATGGCGGCAAACCTGGTGATGGAGCGGTTGTTCGAGATGGACAAGGACAGCCGGTTGATTCCGGTCCTGGGATTGTCGGCCACACCTTCAGCCGACGGCAAAACCTGGACCATTCGACTCCGCGAAGGCGTATCCTTTCATGACGGCACCCCGTTCAATGCCGATGCTGTGGTCCAGCACTGGCAGCGTATTTTAAATCCGGAAAACCGCTATAGCGCCATGATACTCCTTCGTCCGATCATATCGGTTGAAAAAACCGGTAACTATGAAGTGCGCTTCAACCTGACTCACCCCTGGTTATCGTTTACTGCCTCGCTGGCCTCACCACACGGATTTGCTGCTTTGATTCCCTCTCCAAAGGCCGTGGTGGACGACGTACAAAATCGAGCGCCCGTTGGAACAGGCCCTTTTGTTTTCAAGGAATGGAAGAGCGGTGATCGCATCATTCTGACGCGGAATCACCATTACTGGCAGGCGGGAAAACCCTACCTGGACGAGATTGTCCTGCGGACCATCCTGGACCACGAGACCCGGTATGCAGCGGCCGTCTCCGGCCAGGTGGACGTGATGATTACCGACCGGCCCAATCATGTCAAGAGCCTGACCGAAAACCCGAAATTCGCTGCCATTCTCCGCGAGCCCGCCGGTGCCTATATACTGGCTTTGAATACATCAAAGTCCCCCCTGAACGACGTGCGGGTTCGCCGCGCCTTAGCGTATGCCTGGGATCAGGAAAAATATCTGAAAACCTCCTACAAGAATATCATGAAATATACTGAAAACTGGTATGGTGACGCACTCGGTTGCGATGAAACCGGATACCTGCATCCTGATCTGGAAAAAGCAAAGGCTTTGATCGCTGAATATGGAAAACCCGTGGAGGTGGCATACAATCACTCGCCGACGGTCCGGGGACGTGAAACCGGCGAAATATTGCAACAGATGCTCAAACCCATCGGAGTCAGCGTGACACTGGTTCCCGCGGACTGGGCCGCAATTACCAAGCAAAGATTCAGCAAAGAGTATGACATTGCCACATGGGGCATTTTGGGATCGGATGAAATTGAACCCTACACAATGGCGGCGTTTCATTCCGAGAGCCCATGGAATATCACCCGATATGCGAATGAAGAAGTGGACAAATTGCTTCTCACTCTGCGCATGAGCATGGACCCGGCGGAGCGGAAAGCGGCGTTTTGCAGGATTACCCGGCAAGTCAATCATGACGCGCCGTTTCTCTATATATGCGCGCCGATACATTACGCTTTTGCCGGCAAGGATCTTAAAAACCTGCCCAAGTGGCGGTACGGATTCCTTCCGCTCGCGGATATCTGGATAGACCGGTAGGACCGGCATGAATCAACCTCCCGCACATTCCTTCAATACACTTGTAGCCCATTATCTGGGAGGACAACTGCCGAAAGAGATGGCCGCGGCCATCTCTTTTCCGGCATTGCCCACTGATGTAAAACGCTTCATCTCGCGCATGCTTATCCTCATGCGGAAAGCCGATTTCCCGGTAACGGACTTCACCCCCACACTCATCTGGCAGCTTTCCAATATCATTCCCGGGTTTCTGCCCTGTGCGTGGAGCGGCCGGGCGCCTCCGTTGACGCTCCCCATGCGCAACGCAAAAATCGATGCCTATGTTGTCAAACATACCTGGCCTGACGGGCTGGTCAATCCCGTGTTTGTGGATATGGGTTGCGGTTTTCCGCCGATCACTACCATGGATGCGGCTGCTGCACTTTCAGGTTGGCGCGTTTTCGGTGTCGATCGATCCTTTTTCGACTATGTGGTCTATG